>DAOVYB010000042.1 GCA_030635835.1 Gammaproteobacteria bacterium | reverse complement strand
TTAATAATTAAATTAAATGAATCCGCAAAAATAAATTGCGAAAAAGAGAAACTAATCATAAACAAAAGAAACTTTACCACGACTAAACCACCCATAAACTAAACGTGATTTAGTTATCGGCTAAGAAAGTAAGTGAATAACTTTTTGCGTGTTAAAAATTGTAAAGAACTATTAATAAATGTTAACTATCTTTAAACTGTGAACCTGATTTTTTAGCGGATTACTAGAGCTTCATTTTTATTAATTTTATAGTTTTCAACATGATAATAAGCTATGCCAGTATTCAAACAGCATTATCCTTAATTGGCCTTTTAAGAACTAAAGATTTCTAACCTCCAAGATGCCAGGAACGCAGAGAAAACCTCTTAGGTGTATGTCACCATTTTGCATTCTGTGAGACAGCTTAATTTCTGCTGTAAATGTTTTTTTTATAATCTTGGCGTTCTTGGCACCTTGGCGGTTAAATGTTTTAACTCTAATGTCAGCTCTGTAGTCTCTATCGTTATCTGTCAGGTTATTTACATATTTATATTTTAAGTTGATAGAGTATGTATGAGTTAGAACACTTAATTCATAATAATATGGTTTATTTATCGCATATAATCCGTACAATAGTTCCTTAATTTTACGTTACGGGCTATTCCAGAGACACACTAATGTCGTACATCACTCGCTTTCTCAGACTCTCCTATATCAGCTGGATTCTCGTTCGTCATGGGCTTGATGAGTTAATTCTCGCCACTCACTTATTTCGCCCATTTCGTTACTTACAAATTTTTATGCCCTGGACATGGATGGCAAGAAAAACCGCCCGTGGACTCCGAATTCGTCTCGCATTAGAAGATTTAGGCCCTATTTTTGTCAAATTTGGACAAATCTTATCGACACGCCGTGATTTATTACCTGATGACATCGCGGTTGAACTGGCCAAGTTACAGGATCAGGTTACGCCGTTTGATAATCAAACCGCTTACAAAACGATTGAAAAATCACTGGGACATCCTCTGAATGAAATTTTCAGCGAATTCAGTGATAGCCCTTTTGCTTCTGCCTCCATTGCACAGGTTCATGCCGCCACTTTACATAGCGGTGAAGAAGTTATTGTTAAAGTATTACGTCCAAATATTAAACCGGTTATTCAACGTGATATTAGTTTGCTATATATCATTGCCGATAAAATTGAACGTTACTGGTCCGCAGGGAAAAACTTGCGACCTAAAGCAGTTGTTGCAGAGTTTGAAAAGTCATTAATAGATGAGCTTGATTTAATGCGTGAAGCGGCGAATGCGTCTCAACTTCGTCGCAATTTTTTAAACTCAGAAAAAATCTATATTCCTGAAGTCTATTGGGAACATTGCCGAAAAAATATTATGGTCATGGAGCGTATTCATGGCACACCTATTGGCAACATAGATGCGCTTGTTGAAAAAAATATTAATTTACAACAACTTTCAGAGCGTGGCGTAGAAATATTTTTTACCCAGGTTTTTCGCCACAGTTTCTTTCATGCCGACATGCACCCGGGTAATATTTTTGTTGCTGATAATGGCCAGTATATTGCAGTTGATTTTGGCATTATGGGTACACTCAATGATACCGATCAACGTTACCTGGCTGAAAACTTTTTAGCTTTCTTTAATCGTGATTATCGCCGTGTCGCTGAACTGCATGTCACATCTGGCTGGGTGGATAAAAACACACGTATTGATGAATTTGAATCCGCTATTCGTGCAGTATGTGAACCTATTTTTGATAAACCCTTAAAAGATATTTCTTTTGGTCATCTGTTACTCAACTTATTTCAAACTGCTCGCCGCTTTAATATGGAAGTACAACCACAACTCATCCTGTTACAAAAAACCTTGCTTAACATCGAAGGGTTAGGTCGCCAGCTTTATCCTGATTTGGATTTATGGAAAACCGCTAAACCCTTTTTAGAACAATGGATGAAAGATAAAATTGGACCTAAATCATTTTTTAAACATGTAAAAGAAAATGCACCTTTGTGGGCAGAGCAATTACCCAAACTTCCGAATCTTATACATGATGTTTTAGAACAAACTAAAAAAGGACAGTTAAAAGTTGAGTTAAATGAAACTCAAATGCAGGAAATTAAACTCGAAATTAAATCGGGTAATAGCCGCTCATTACGTGCCATAAGTGGTGGTAGTTTACTCATTACCGCTGCACTATTAATAAATGTTGATCTATCTTTTTTAACAACAGAATATCAAAACCAGCCTGTGTTTATATCAGGTGGGCTTGGAATTACATTATTACTTAGCTTGTTTAAACATTAATGTAGGTCGGCATCATAGTGCCCCACATAAAAAAATATTTAGAGGGTATCAAGCCGACGCCACACTATGAAAATGAATAATACTAAACTATTATCACTAGCCTCAAATCATCAAACATTCACTTTAATAATTATCATAAGTTGTAACAAGGTCTAATGGTTATACTTTACCACGGCGTCGGGCTAAAGCCCGACCTACATTAATCACTCGAATTTTTCTAGAAAGGTGTCAATTATGAAAATTTCTATCATCAGTGGCAGTCATCGCAATCCTTCTCAAAGTGAAAAGATTGGCAAATATATTGAAACACTTTTTCAAAATGATCACACTGATATTGATCCCTATTTATATTTACTTGCAGACAACCCTCTTCCGCTCTGGGATCAATCTGTATGGGAATCATCAGAAGAATGGAACGAACTTCTCACACCACTAAAAGAACAATTTTCCAGCAGTGATGCTTTTATCATTATTACTCCGGAATGGCATGGCCAGGTTCCGTCAGGACTAAAAAATCTTTTTCTTCTTCTTAGCCGATTTGAATTAGGCCATAAACCTGCATTTATTGTTTCTGTTTCATCCGGTACCGGTGGTGCTTATCCGGTAGCAGAATTACGTATGAGCAGTTACAAAAATAATCGTCTTTGTTATATCCCTGAACAACTCATTATTCGTGATGTTGAACATGTGTTTAATGAGAAAGCTGAAGATAACGATCAGAAATCAGATACGTTTTACAAAGAAAGGCTTAACTGGTGTCTGGATATTTTAACGGGTTATGCAAAGGCATTAAAAACCATGCGTGCAGAAACACAAATTCATCATGATAAATTTACTAATGGCATGTAAATTTATTACGATATTATACGGTCAAAATTCAATAGAGATTGAATTTAAAAAACCATGTTGTAGCTTATTCACTACATACCATCATCGTTAACTCTTATAAGAAGCCTTGATTATCCTTTATGTCTACTTCACTATTAGATAAAAATTAAGGAGAGATTTTACAATTGGATATTTCTATTATTGGTGCCGGTGGTGATGTTGGTCGACAAGTTGCCATACAGCTAATTGCTGAACAGGTTATTGCACCATCTCAACGTCTACAGCTAGTCGGTCGTCTGGAAGGTAAAAGTGCCCAAAGCCTTTACGGTTTGCGTGCCGATTTACTTGATGCCTATGCGGAAACCAGCCCTGAAATTGATGTTGCACTCTCCCCGGATGAACTAACCGCTGACATTATAATTATGACCGCAGGTGCAACTGTTCCGACTGATGCGAGCAAGGCACTGGGACGCGCCGAGCTCGGTAAAATTAACAAGCCCATATTTGAATCTTATGCCAAGGCGATTGCTGAGCACGGCCATGGTGATGAAATTGTCCTTATAGTCAGTAATCCCGTTGAGCTTGGTGTTGAAGTTTTCAGCCGCTATCTTGAGCGTGAAAGGGTTATTGGTATTGGTGCCTATCAGGACAGTCTTCGCTTTCGCCGGGAAATTGCTGCTGATTTGGGGGTTCGCCGCCAAAGAGTGCATGCTTTTGTACTGGGTGAACATGGTGAAAACCTTTATCCCTTGTGGAACAGTGTACAGGTCTACGGCATGGATGACGAAGAGATGAAGACACTCACCCACCGGCTCAGCCAGGGACGTGACTATGATGACTTTCGTCTTGATTTTCAGGCGGCACGACTGGAATTAATCAAACTATTGAATGAAGGACGTGCCGAGGATGCCTTCACCCTTGTTTATCGATTACCACCCGATTTACGCACCGCTCTCGTCCCCTTTATGACATACATCTCAGGCGCCAAAACGTCTGTTGCTACAGCCAATGTAGTCATTGATTTAGTCGATACTATTATCGATGGAAAGGAGGTACTGGTTTCTGGTCAGGTTGCACTTGATGGAGAATGTTTTAACATGAAAACCGTGATGGGCATGCCTATCATTGTCGGCCAGCAGGGCTGGATTCAAATAGTAAAACCGGATATGACCGACGCCGACGTAATCTACTTAAAGCAAATTGCCACTCAAATTGCTCAACGAATTGAAGAATGGTACCAGGAATAATGGCTGAGAAACGCTGGATTTTTGTCATTAAAATTATCCGCAAACCCGGTGTGTTAAACGCGGTAACCGGTGTGTTTTCTAACTGGGGTATCAGTTTGGAAACGGCCATGCTTAACGCTATGGGAGCGGAAGGAACTGACGGTATTGTGATTTTGAGTTTTGCCTGTAGTCAGCGCAAAATGGAAATTATGGAGCGTACTGTAAGTCGCCTGGCACGTGTTAATGAACTCACTAGTTACCCGTATGAAACCACCAGTTTAAGAATGATCGCAGCCTGTACGGTGAGTGCTGAATATCAATATAAAAAAACCAGCAAAGTAGAAATAGAAGAACTTACCCGCAAGGATAATAATAAAATTCTTTATGTATCAGGGACAGTAAAAGACGTCGATGCTTATATAACTCCAATGTTAGACAACAAAGAATTGCTTGATTTAATCAGAACGATTCTTACAACATAAAACACGCGATTAATGATATCCCACAAATAAATTATCAATACTTAAAACTTGATTAATACGAAAACACAACCATACTAAACATACTATATAGCCCCCCACCATAAACTGAAAACGTACGACTAATTTCTTTAACATCATCAAACATTAGTTTAAATCGCCAGTGATGCCGTTCATTGCCTGAGTAGCTACAATGATTCACTCTTAAAACTTACTTTCGTAAGCAATAGGATGATATTCCGTGGAAAAACAATAAAAAAATCAGAGCTTGCTTTTAAGCTATACCTTCATCATATTAATTAAACAATTTCAAATTTTCTTGAAAAAATATGAATTTAATAAATAGGGGGCAACTTAATGAAAGTAAAAGTAAAATTACTATCAATACTTATCCTAAGCTGTGTTTTATTCGGCTGTGGCATATCCAGCACTGTTGTAAAAATTAATAACTCTTCTGTTGATGCAGATCTAAAAAAGATATATCTGTCTTTTGAATCGGATTATCTGTTGAATAAACCTGATTCAGTCAAGCTATGGCTAAGAGATGATGCCGTATTAATTCAAACACTTCATGTTCCCGGCATGGGTTCAGATAGTTTGAATATATCTAAATTACAGCTGATTAATTCAATGAAGACCATGAAGACTACTCGCGCAATGCCAATATCAAAATATGAGAATATAAATATTATGCATTATAGTTATGATATTTTTTGTGCAACATCACATACCACTAACCAGGTTAATATCAAAGGGAAAAAATATAGCGAAAAAGAAATGCGAAACGTTTGCTTTAAAAATAATGGAAATATATTTCATGTCCTTCATCAAAAAATAGATGTATTTTATAGTGAAATATAAATATTCTTTGAAGAAAAAAACAGCACAACAATGTCCTCTCTATAGAACAATCAAATATTGGTGTCTAACTTCAACCGCCAGCACTAAAATAATAAGTACAACAAACCAAAAGAGCACAAAAATAATCATTGATTGTTTGGCTTTTTGTTTTTCATACCAGGTTCTGGGTTTAATGCCTTTAAATAAAAAAGCAATATTTGATGCGAGATTCACGCAAACTATATTCACGGCAAGTAATAATGTCGCGCCTAATGCATATTGATAATGTCCTGCTCCTAACATTAAGCCTAAAGTTGCCGTCGGTGGTAATAAAGCAACCGCTACCATTACACCGACTAATGAGCTTGACCATCCTGCTGTTAGTGAGATAACTGCTGCTGCACCGGAAACTAATGCCAGTACAATACCATCCATACCGACGTCAGTTCTTGACATCAATTCATGACTATCTAAATTTAATGGTAAAACCAAACCAATAACAACAGATAAAATTAATGCAATAATTAAACCTGCAATATTAGATTTTAACGCTGACCAGAGTAGTTTTCCTTCACCTAGTGCTGTTGCAAAGGCAAGTGCCATATTAGGACCTAATAAAGGCGCAATGACCATTGCTCCAATAACAACAGCAACGTTATCTTCAAGTAAACCAATCGCAGCTACTATCGTTGACATAATTACCATGTAGATAAAATTATTATCTAACTTGGCACCTGCAACAATTTTTTGATATAGCTCTTCGCGACTGCGGGTTACGCTGTTTTTCTTTTCATCTTCCGAAAGTGTTTCTTCTATGCGTGGTAATGTCGCTTCAACCGGTAATACGAGTAAACGTGTATTTTCAGCAGTGGTTAGTAAAGACTGTAATGCATCTATCACTGCCTGTTGTTTTTCTGGCCTCACTAATAGACGCGTACTGCAACGACCATCTTCATCAGTATGGCCAACCCATATGTCAACAATTTCCTGTTGTGCTGCTATGCCACGTAATGTATCAACATGTCCCTGATCGGTAATAACTTCAATAACACGCATTAATTTTTTTCCCGCTGTAGAGGCGCTTCTACTTCATCACGCTTTTCCTTGCCTAATAACAGTTCAATCAACGTTAAAGTGAAATCCATTGCCGTACCGGGACCTCTTGAAGTAATCACTTTGCCATCAACCACCACCGATTTTTCTTCATATATCATGCTATTAACCGGAAATTGATCCAGCGCGCCGGGGAAACTTGTGGCATGTTTTTCTTCTAATACACCTGCTGTGGCTAACACTCTGGGTGCAGCACAAATCGCGGCAGTATATTTATTATTTGTAGCTAGTCTTTTTACAATAGCTTGAATACGAGGATCATTATTTAAATGATCAGCACCGGGTAAACCTCCCGGTAATACAATCATATCAAAATCATTATTGATGACATCATCCAATAATTTATCTGCTACCAATTTCATACCACGGCTTGCGACGACAATATTTCCATCAAGCCCGGCTGTAACCACCTCAACTCCAGCACGAGTTAATAAATCTGTAATCGTCACTGCTTCAAGTTCTTCACAACCCTGAGCCAAAGGAACAAGAACGATCGGCGTTTTCTTTATTGCTGTGTTGAATTTTTCCATAGGGCAAGTTTTCTTTGCTGACGTAAATTGATTAGTTTGGAAACTGGTACAAGTTTTATTCCCTGTTTCTCTAATTCCGGCAGCCATTCTTCTAAGGCTGATAAAGTGATTTTTTTGGGATGCGCTATGGCGAGCGCTGTTCCATTTTTTCGCGCTTTTAGAATTAACTTTCTCAGTTGTTTTTGAATAAAACTTTTTGAATCTTCATGGTCTATAAAAATATCACGCTGAATACTTTTCAAACCTTCTGTACGGGCAACCTTTAATGCAACACTCTCACTTGTGGTTTTACTATCAACAAAAAACAAATTATTTTTTATTGCCACTTGCTGCATTAAACGTTTCATCCAAAGCTGACTTTTTGTTAACAAGCTACCCATGTGATTATTAAATCCACTGACATGGGGAATAGAGTTAATATCAGAGGCTAATACTTCAATAAAATTTTTCTCTGACATAGCTTCTGTTAATCCACCAGGACCTAGTCTTTTACCTCCCTCTGCCTCCATTGGCAAATGCAGCATCACTTCTTTATCTTGTTTATGTGCAAGTTGTGTTAACTGAGTAACATGAGGAGCATGCGGTAAAAATGAATAAGTGACTGCACCGGGCAAATTAACTGCGCGACTACCTGACTTTAAACGATAGCCCATATCATCAATAATAATACTGATGGCAGGCTGGTTAAAATCCAGATTATTTATTATGGGAACAGTTGAGGTTTCACCGGCCTGCGCCACCGATAATGCAAGTGGCAACAGACTAATGAATATAGAACGAAACCCTTTTTGAATTTGTTGATTTCGTTTTAGCATTTATTTTCAGCTATGCTTATTTTTGTAACTCTTTAACCAGACTAATACCTTTTAATAAGTTTAATGCTTCATACAAGGCATAATCTTCTTTGGCCAAGCTCAGTTTATCTTTTGTTTTGTTATTATCTTTCTTACTGCTTGTATCTTCTTCATCCTCATCACCATTTTTTAAGTGGCGAGATAAATCTTTTTCTTTGGTACGTTTTAAACCATTATCATCATTCTTCGAAACTTTTAAATCATCAATCTCGATATCAGGAATGATTCCTTTAGCCTGAATTGATGTACCGTTAGGCGTATAGTAACGTGCTGTTGTTAATTTAAGTGCACTACCATTGCCTAAAGGCACAACGGTTTGGACAGAAGCTTTACCAAATGACTGGGTACCCATAATAATGGCGCGCTTATGATCCTGTAATGCTCCGGCTACAATTTCAGAAGCGGAAGCTGAACCACCATTAATCAAAACAACAATTGGTGCTTCATTAAGTAAATCCATACCTTTGGCACTGTGTGTCATGGTATTCGACTTATCGCGGCCTTTAATGCTGACTACAACACCCCCTTCCAAAAATGCATCTGATACTTCAACAGCTGCATTTAACAAACCACCCGGATTATTTCTCAAATCCAAAACTAAACCTTTAAGTTTTTTGTTATTCGCTTTTTTTAGTTTGGAAATAGCTTTACGTAAATCTGCTCCGGTACGTTCCTGAAATTGTGAAATGCGAATATAACCAAAACCTTTGTCTAAGGTTTTATGGCGTACACTTTGAACCTTAATAATCGCACGAGTTATTTTAATATTAAGTGGCTTATCTGCACCGGTACGTATAATTGTTAAAAGAATATCTGTTTTAGGTTTACCGCGCATAATGCTCACGGCATCTTCCAGACTCATGCCTTTAACATTTTTATCATCTAAGCGAATAATTAAATCACCCGACTTCACACCGGCTCTTGCTGCAGGTGTGTCATCGATAGGAGAAATCACTTTTACAAAGCCATCTTCCATTCCAACAACAATACCCAAACCACCAAACTCGCCGCTAGTGCCTTCGCGTAATTCTGTAAATGCTGATTTATCTAAATAAGCGGAATGAGGATCTAAACCACTCAGTAATCCGCGAATAGCATTTTCCAGTAATTCTTTATCCTCAACTTCTTCAACATAATTTTGTTTAATTTTGCCAAAGACCTCACTTAAAGAACGTATATCTTCAAGCGGTATAGTTTGCGTTGAATAACGAGAATTTTTCTTTTCTGCTAAAACACCTTGCCCCAGCGCCAGCATGACACCAAGCAGCAGCCCTAAACCAAGAATAAGAGTATTTCGTGTCATGCTTTTCATTTACTGTCCTTTAACCTCAAAACTTTATAATCAGCAGCATTTCTCATGCTATTTGCCAAAGTATCACAATACCTTGTTGATTTTAAAGCAAAATTACTCACTTGCTGCTCAAATATCACCAAAATTCTTAAATATGTCATTTTTACTAGCTTAAGTATTAACTTTAGCTAGTAAATCGCTTAAAGATAAAACCATTTACCACAGAGGACACGGAGGTACACAGAGTTTTATTTTTGTTTCCTCCGTGAACCTCCGTGAACCTCCGTGTCCTCTGTGGTTCATTTGTTGTTTTTCTTTATGTCCAGCTTAGCCTCTACACCATTTTGTTGGGTTACTCGGCTGCCCTTTCACACGTACTTCAAAGTACAAAGCACTTTTTAACTGCCCACCACTTCGGCCGACTGTGGCGATGACTTCACCTTCTTCTACCCAGTCACCTGGTTCTTTATATAGTGCCTGATTGTAACCATACAAACTCATGTAACCATCACCATGATCAATAATAACCAGCATTCCATAGCCTCGTAACCAGTCTGCATAAGCTACCCTGCCATGTGAAATAGCTCTTACATTATTACCTTCTGCACTCGGTATCAGCACACCATTCCATTTGAGATTAGCCGCCTTACGAGACTTACCAAATAATCGCTTAACCTGACCTTTCACCGGCCACTTTAATCGACCACGACGTTTAGCAAAGGTTTCACGTTTGTCGATTTCCGATAACCTTGATGGCATGATATTGCGAATTTCTTTTAATAATTGTTGCAATAATTTCTCGTCAGCAACAAGTATTTTTAAACGATTGCCTTGTTTAGCAATGTCTTTTTCCATTTCTTTTACTATGCTACTGCGCGCAATAAAATCATCTTCTAACTTTTGTTTTTCGATTAATTGTTGTTTGCGAGATACTTTTAATTCGCGTGTTTTTATTTTTACTTGCGCAGTTAATTGATCCAATTTTTTAATTGTAATAATGGCTTCATCAATGTGATGGCTACGTGCTTTATGAAAATAATCATAATACGTAAGTGTGCGACCAATTGCGGCCGGGTTTTCCTGGTTTAGAAGTAACTTTAGATATTC
>DAOVYB010000026.1 GCA_030635835.1 Gammaproteobacteria bacterium | reverse complement strand
TTTTTAATCATACCCAATTCATTACGAGCACGTTCTTCAATCGCTGAATCACCTTTTTTTAAATCATTTACTTCTGCAATTAAAGATTGATTTCGCTGACTGATTTTATTATTTTCTTTTTTCTGTTCTTCAATGCCTTGTTGTAAACGCCAGACTGTTGCCAAACTGCCCTCACCTATCCAAAGATCATACTGTAAAACTAAAAAAAGGAGGCCAAGTATGACAGCTAATATTCGCATCAACTTTTCCTCCTTTTATATTCGTCAGAATAATATCTGATTCAGATTATTTTAAGTTATAAAAAGCATCTTTACCCGGGTAAATAGCCTCTTTACCTAACTGCTCATTAATTCGAATTAACTGGTTATATTTAGCAACGCGATCAGAACGTGACATAGAACCTGTTTTAATTTGACCGGCACATGTTGCTACAGCTAAATCAGCAATCGTAGTATCTTCAGTTTCACCTGAACGATGAGAAATAACTGCGGTATAACCCGCTTTCTTAGCCATTTCAATTGCATTTAATGTTTCCGTTAAAGTACCAATCTGATTAACTTTAATCAAAATTGAGTTAGCAATATTTTTATCGATACCTTCTTTAAAGATTGATGTATTAGTCACGAATAAATCATCACCAACTAACTGAACTTTTTTACCTAAACGATCCGTCAGTTCTTTCCAGCCATCCCAGTCATCTTCAGCAAGCCCATCTTCAATACTAATTATAGGATATTTATTAACCCAGTCTTCAAGCACATCAATAAATTCAGAAGAGCTCAAAATCTTACCTTCAGATTTAAGATTATATTTGCCATCTTCATAGAACTCACTACTCGCGGCATCAATCGCAATCATGATGTCTTTACCCGCTTTATAACCAGCCTTATCAATGGCTTCGAGAATCACAGTAATTGCTGCTTCGTTTGAAGGCAAGTCAGGTGCAAAACCACCCTCGTCGCCTACCGCTGTATTTAAACCTTGTGCTGATAATACTGACTTCAGTGTATGGAAAACCTCTGAACCCATACGAATAGCTTCTAAGATACTTGAAGCACCCACTGGCATAATCATGAATTCCTGTAAATCAACACTGTTTTCTGCATGCTCACCACCATTAATGATATTCATCATGGGTACTGGCATTTTAAAATCGTCTTCAGTTGATAAGTAGCGGTAAAGCGGCATATTTACATCATTAGCAGCAGCATGTGCGCATGCCATTGAAATTGCCAATAATGAATTTGCTCCGAGTTTTTCTTTATTATGAGTTCCGTCTAACTCAATCATCAGGTTATCTATAGCAACTTGATCGCTTGCATCTTTTCCAATCAAAGCATCACGTAAAACACCATTTACGTATGAAACAGCTTTGCTTACACCTTTACCCATAAATTTAGACTTATCACCATCGCGTAACTCAATAGCTTCGCGTGCACCGGTTGATGCACCTGATGGTACAGCAGCACGACCCATCGTGCCTGACTCTAAAATCACATCGGCTTCTACCGTTGGATTTCCGCGTGAATCAATAATTTCTCGTCCAATAATTTCCTTAATAATAGAACCACTTGCTGACATTACTTTCTCTCTTTCTTTTCAATATTCGTTAATTAGCTTTCTTTTAATCTAACTTGCTTTCTGTTGTTTTGCAGATGACATCTTTAGTTTTCGTGCTGTTGCTACATAACTTGTAAACAACGGATGTCCATCACGAGGAGTTGATGTGAATTCTGGATGGAATTGACATGCGATAAACCATGGGTGTTCTTTTAATTCGACAACTTCAACCAAAGTATCATCTGTTGATGTACCCGCAATATTTAAACCTGCTTTTTCTAACGTCTCACGATAGTTATTATTAAATTCATAACGGTGACGATGACGTTCAATAATGACATCTTGTCCATATACTTCACGAACATGACTATCAGCTTTAAGTTTGCAGTCCTGTCCACCTAAACGCATGGTGCCACCCAGATCCGAACTTTCATCTCTTTGTTCAATATGACCTTCTGCAGTAGTCCATTCAGTAATCAGACCAATAACCGGATCTTTTGTTGCTTGTTTAAATTCAGTACTGTGAGCATCATCAAGACCTGCCATATTTCGGGCATACTCAATAACGGCAACCTGCATACCTAAACAGATACCCAGATATGGCACTTTATTTTCACGCGCAAAACGCACCGCTTCAATTTTACCTTCAACACCGCGTAAACCAAATCCACCCGGAACTAAAATCGCATCCATACCTTCAAGACAAGCTGTGCCATCATTCTCAATATCTTCAGAATCAATATAGGTGATTTTTACTTTGGTATGAGTATGTAGACCAGCATGAATTAATGATTCTGATAAAGATTTATAAGCTTCAGTTAGATCGACATACTTACCGACCATCGCAACCGTAATTTCATCAGTTGGATTGGCTAACGCTTCGACAACGGCTTTCCATTCAGCTAAATCTGTCGTAGGCGCAACCAGTTTAAGCTTATCAATAACAATATCATCAAGATGTTGTTCTTTAAGTAACATTGGAATTTCATAGATACTTTTAGCATCTAAGGCTTCAATAACCGCGCGCTGTTCAACATTCGTAAACAAGGCAATCTTACGACGTTCTTCCATTGGAATTTTGCGATCAGAACGACAAAGCAGAATATCTGGCTGAATACCAATTGAGCGGAGTTCTTTAACCGAGTGTTGTGTCGGTTTGGTTTTGATTTCACCGGCTGTGGGTATATATGGCAGTAAAGTTAAGTGCATGTACAAGGCATTGTCATGCCCAAGCTCTACACCCATTTGGCGAATAGCCTCTAAAAAGGGTAAAGATTCGATATCACCCACCGTACCGCCAATTTCGATCATAGCAACATCGGCATCGACACCATCAATCTTGGAGCCTTCATGCACACAACGGATAATTTCATCGGTAATATGGGGAATAACCTGAACCGTCCCGCCTAAATAGTCGCCACGGCGTTCCTTAGCAATAACCGTTTCGTAAATTCGACCCGTTGTGAAGTTATTAGACTGACGCATAGGTGTACGTATAAAACGTTCATAATGGCCTAAATCGAGGTCAGTTTCTGCCCCATCCTCGGTAACAAAAACTTCACCGTGCTGAAATGGGCTCATGGTACCTGGATCTACATTTATGTAGGGGTCCAGTTTCATCATGGTGACTTTTAGCCCTCGGGCTTCGAGAATTGCAGCAAGAGATGCTGAAGCGATGCCTTTGCCCAATGAAGACACAACACCGCCAGTGATGAAAACAAATTTCGTCATTAATACGCCAAATAATGTGGAGATGGTAGCCTGAAAATATCGGTGAATTCACTGATATTATCCTGCCGTTGAATTGGACCTTATTGTGAGTGTTTTTGCCTTACTTTTCAATCCTTAAGCTGAGATTAACGCTAATATTCAGTGTATATTCTGAGTAATATTTATATTTATTGCTTCATAAACATTTTACGAATCAATTAGCCAGCCTGACTCACCTTCTTCTGCATCAAAAGGCTCACAGTGGCAAAAACCAAGTACCTGAGCTAACTCACCATTAACAAAAATAAGGGGAACAGATGAACGCAGCCAGGGTGGAATTTTCCATTCCTGAAACAATTTTTTTAGTTGATGAGTTTGCCCTCGCCCTATTGGTCGACATGACTCACCTCCTTGTCGAAACCGAAGGGAGATTTCAGCATTTTTCAGTTTACTCTGACTTAAACCTCGCCCAACTGAGGGTTTTGCCGATATTATTGCCCCATTATGTTTAAGCACTATAGGTGCATTAATATCTGGCCAGGGTAAAATAAGCTCATTAGCTGGTTCAATAAGCTTTTCTTGCGCATAAAGTAACCCCTGATATCGTCTTACCTCACCACCACGCCAGATAACTTCAGGTCGGGCATCATCGGCAGCTGTTAGTACTTCATTTAAAATACGGTTTAAATGGTTCGTATCAGGTAAAGTTAATTTACATATGCTTGCTAACCAATAGCGCAGCACATTTCGTTGCCGTTTTTCATCTAACTGAAGTAATGAAGTTATTTTAATTTGCTTATTATTTTTTAGCTGTTGCCAGTCTTGTTGTGCGAGTTCAGTCAATAAATGATCTGCTTCTGCCTGATGACTTGCAGTACGGGATAATGTTTTATTTAATGAAGGCCAGCGTGTTTTAAGTAAAGGCACAATCTCATGGCGTAAGAAGTTGCGATCAAAATCCGTATCAAAATTACTCGGATCATCTATCCAGTTAAGACCATTCTCTACTGCATAACTATAAATTTCTTCACGTAAAAAATTCAACATTGGACGACAAAGTAAGCCTTGAGCAAAACTTTGTTTTGCAGGCATGGCCGCTAAACCTTTAACTCCGGAACCACGTAATAACTGAATTAATACTGTTTCAGCCTGATCATCCTGATGGTGAGCAAGTAAAAGAACTTCATCTTTTTTGAGTAATTTCTTCCACTCAGCATAACGTGCATGACGAGCAGCTTCTTCAGGACTGCTATTCTTTGCTTTGGCATTTACGCTAATCGAAACATAAGGTACGGCTAATTGTTCACATATTCCACGACAATGTTCTTCCCATTCATTTGCTAAAGGACTTAAACCATGGTTTATATGTATCGCTTTAATTTCACAATTAAGTTGTGGGCGCAATACAACTAATGAATGTAACAAGACATGAGAATCACAACCACCACTGTATGCAACCCACAAGCAAGGAGCATCAGCTAAGTTGTTTATATTTTTTTTGAGTAGTTCAGGGGTAAAAGACATGGTGTCAACGTAACCCGCATAAGAAAAATAAAAACCACTGGGAACACTGGGGACACAGGGAAAATTATTTAATAATACCCTGTGCTCCCCGTGTTCCCAGTGGTTAAATTATTATTAAAAAATTTATTCTGAATAATTGCCATACGCCATCAAGTGTTCATAGCGCTGATCGAGTAATTTATCTATTGATGTGCTTGAAAGGTTATCTAAACTTTCAATTAACGAATGTTTTAAACTCGTTGCAATCGCATCAACATCACGATGTGCACCACCCAAAGGTTCTGGAATAATTTTATCAACTAACTGAAGTTCTTTTAAACGTTGTGCTGTTAAGCCCATTGCTTCAGCAGCTTCAGGTGCTTTCTCTGCACTACGCCAGAGAATAGTTGCACACCCTTCAGGAGAAATAACTGAATAAGTACTGTACTCCAGCATCATTAATCGATCACCAACACCAATCGCTAATGCGCCACCTGATCCACCTTCACCAATAACAGTGTTGATAATTGGTGTTTTCAATTCTGACATTTCAAGCAAGTTACGCGCAATGGCTTCACTTTGACCACGTTCTTCAGCACCAACACCCGGGTAAGCTCCCGGTGTGTCGATAAACGTTAAAATAGGTAATTTAAAGCGTTCTGCCATTTTCATTAAACGTAATGCTTTGCGATAACCTTCTGGACGAGGCATACCAAAATTACGTTTAATTTTTTCTTTTGTGTCACGGCCTTTTTGCTGACCAATGATCATAACCGGACGACCTTCGAGTCTTGCCATACCACCGACTAACGCAGCGTCATCAGCATATGCGCGGTCACCATGAAGCTCTTCGAAATCTGTGAAGATACGCTCAACATAATCCATAAAATATGGACGTTGCGGATGACGTGATAACTGAGCGACCTGAGCCGCTTTCAGATTGGAAAAAATCGACTTTGTTAAATCGTGACTTTTACTTTTAAGGCGCGAGATTTCATCGCCGATATTTATCTCATTATCTGAGCCTACATAACGCAGCTCTTCGATTTTGGCTTCTAATTCAGCAATAGGCTGTTCGAAATCAAGAAAATTTAAATTCATAGGAAATTCAACATCTAAGGTTAATAATTTAAACTGATTTTATCGAATTCTGGCACCAACAACCAGTATTTTGTCACATATTCGTGAAATCTTCCTGTTTCATAACTTCTCTCATTGCGAAACCATAATTTTCCGGGTGACCCAATCTCCGAAAATACCCTTCAATAGCATAAGATTGCCGACGGGCACTATGTTCCTTCGCAAAGACCTAAAATACGAATATTATGTTTTACGCCCTGCAGTATAGGATTCATACATTGCCGCTAAAACCACAATAAAACCACCAGCAACAGTAGCGAGCTGAGGCAATTCCGCTAATATAAGCGCAGCAAAAGTTGTCGCATAAACAACCTGCACACAAGCGATTAAACTCACGGTTTTTGCTTTAAGATTCAATAAACTAAAGGCAAAAAGTGTATGTGGTAAAGCAGTGAAAAATATCCCCAAAATAAGTAATTGTCCCCATTGAAGATTTGTTACTTGCGGAATGACTTCAAAAGAAAAAGGAATCAAGATAATAAATGTCACTACTGTCTGATAAAACAAACTATGTCGTGCTGTATAGCCTTTAAAATAATGTCCCTGGATAACATTTCTCAAGGCAAAGAAAAAAGCCGATAACACACCCCATAAAATACCCTGGGTCGTTTCATTGCCTAAAGAAAACTCAGGCACTAATAAATAAATACCAAATAAAACGGTTAACGCACTAATAATATCTTTTATATGCGGATTTTCACCATGAAATAAGGGTTCTAAAAATACAGTGATAATAGGAAAGGTATAAAGTGCAATTACGCCTACGGCAACACTTGAAATTTGCATTGCATGAAAATACGTTACCCAATGTATAGCAAGCAGAATACCAAGCACAATTACAAGACCGTAATCTTTTAGATTTGAAAGGCGTATCGATTTTTTCTGCCAGTAAAAAATGGCCATTATAATAAGTGCAGCAAATAAACTTCTTAATAAAGTTATTTCTAATGCAGTTAACGATATAAGTTTTGAAAATAATGCTGTTAAACCAAAAATTAAAACAGAGGAATGTACGGCTAAAAGGCCTTTAAAAGAATTGGTCATGTTTGGTATGTAACGTTAACATGTTTTTCACCAACCGTTTCTCGCAAACGATTAATTAATTCATCAGTAGGATGAACATTCCACTCTTCACCTAAAGGTATTTCTGCACGTGCATCTGCTTTATGATAATCAACAACAACAGGGCAAGAACCTTCTTTAAACGGCATTAAGACACGTTGTAAATCATTAATAAAACCATTAGCTGCATGCGTACTATCAACACTCACAGTTAAACTTTTTGCAAAACGTTCTCGTGCCTGACTAATGTCATAAATTTCTTTTGCACGCATTTTAAAACCACCGGAGTAATCATCAATACTGACTTCAACACTGGCAACAATCAATTTATCTTTAGCAAGATTTTCACGATTAGCATTAAATTCTTCAGAAAAAACCGCCATTTCCATACGACCACTTCGATCGTCTAAAGTCAGAAAAGCCATTTTATCACCGCGTTTAGTTGTCATTACTCGCATACCAACCACTAAACCAGCAACAATAACTGTTGCATTTTTAGTAGGTTTCATTTCAGATAGACGACCACTGACAAATTGTTTTAACTCAGGAAGATAACGATTAATTGGATGCCCGGTTAAATATAAACCCAATGTAGTTTTTTCATTTGTTAAACGGAGCTCTTCACTCCAGTCTTTTTGTACAGTATAACTTTCAGGACCACTTGCATTACCCTCTTCATCAGCAACGGCAGCCATGCCAAACATATCTTGTATACCGGCTTGATCATCACGAGATTTTTGATCGGCAATTTTTAATGCATCAGGCAATGTTGCCATAATGGTTGAACGATGTTGTTCAAATACATCCATCGCTCCCGCCATGGTTAAGCCTTCTAAGGTACGGCGGTTAACTTTACGTAAATCAACGCGCTGGCAAAAATCAAATAAGGTTTTAAATTCACCATTACTTTCACGTTCTTCTATAACACCATCAATCGCAGCTTCACCAACACCTTTAATTGCACCAAGACCATAAATAATGGTGCCTTTATCCACGGTGAACTGATGTTTACAAAGATTAATGTTGGGTGGTGAAACTTTAAGTTTCATTTCACTGCAATCATCAATTAAAGTAACAACCTTGTCGGTGTTATCCATATCTGCAGAAAGTACCGCTGCCATAAACTCTGAGGGGTAATGCGCTTTAAGCCATGCAGTTTGATAGGATACCAGGGCATAGGCAGCCGAGTGTGATTTATTAAAACCATAACCGGCAAATTTTTCCATTAAGTCAAAGATGTAGGTTGCCGTTTTTTCATCAACATCACGCGCCACCGCACCTTCGGTAAAAATTTGACGTTGCTTTGCCATTTCTTCAGGCTTTTTCTTACCCATTGCGCGTCGGAGTAAATCAGCTGCACCTAATGAATAGTTTGCTAATACCTGTGCTATTTGCATTACCTGTTCCTGATACAAAATAACACCGTAGGTTGGCTTTAAGATGGATTCAAGATCAGGGTGCGGATAAATTACACGGGCACGACCATGTTTACGATTAACAAAATCATCAACCATGCCTGAACCTAATGGACCAGGCCTGAACAAAGCAACAAGTGCGATAATATCTTCAAAGTTACTTGGTTGTAAGCGTGTGATTAAATCTTTCATTCCCCTTGATTCAAGCTGGAATACGGCTGTGGTGTTTGCTGCTTTTAGTAAATCAAAGGTGGCTTCATCATCAAGTGGTATTGTTTCTATATTAAGAAGTTCTTCACCTTTAGTCTTTTTAATTCCATTAATTGTTTTTACTGCCCAATCTACAATCGTCAGTGTTCTTAGACCCAGGAAATCGAACTTAACTAAACCAACTGCTTCAACATCATCTTTATCAAACTGGCTGACTAAGTTAGATGCATCTTCTTCACAATATAATGGTGTAAAGTCAGTGAGCTTTGAGGGTGAAATAACAACACCACCGGCATGTTTACCCGCATTACGGACTATACCTTCTAATGATTTTGCCAGATCAATTAAGCCGGCAACTTCTTCATCTTCATTATATAAATCCTGGAGTTGTGGTTCTTGCTCAAGTGCTTTGTCGAGGGTGATCCCAATTTCAAATGGGATCAGCTTTGCTATGCGATCAACAAAACCATAAGGATGACTTAGCACTCGACCAACATCACGAATAACTGCTTTTGCAGCCATCGAACCATAAGTAATAATTTGTGAAACTTTATCGCGGCCATAGGTTCTTGCGACATAATCAATAACACGATCACGTCCATCCATGCAAAAATCGACATCGAAATCAGGCATGGAAACACGTTCAGGATTCAAGAATCGTTCAAACAGGAGTTCATATTTTATTGGATCAAGATCGGTAATCGTTAATGCATAAGCAACAATGGAACCCGCACCTGAACCCCGTCCAGGTCCAACCGGTACATCATTTTCTTTCGCCCAACGAATAAAGTCTGCAACAATTAAGAAGTAACCGGGGAAGCCCATGTTATTAATAACATCGAGCTCAATCTGTAATCTTTCATAGTATTCTTTTCGTATTTCATCATAGTCATCTGCCTGAGTATCAAACAATTGATGTAAACGTTTTTCCAAACCTTTATGCGATTCTTCTTCAAGAAACTGATCAATAGTTAAGCCTTCAGGAATTGGGAAGTCTGGTAAATAATTTTTTCCCAGTGTTAACTCAACGGTACAACGCTTGGCAATCTCAATGGTATTTTCAATAGCAGAAGGAATATCTTTAAATAGCTCGACCATTTCTTCTGGTGAACGTAGATATTGTTGATCACTATAGAGTTTAGGTCGTCGTGGATCATCTAAAGTACGACCATCATGAATACAAACACGCGCTTCATGTGCATCGAAATCGTCTGCCGAAATAAAACGTACATCATTTGTCGCAACGACGGGCACATCATATTTAACCGCGAGTTCTACAGCAGCATGTAAATAGTCTTCTTCATTTTCCCGGCCTGTGCGTTGTAGCTCAAGATAGAAACTATTTGGAAATAGCTGACACCAGTCACTTAAGCGTAAGTTAGCTAATTCTTGATTATCACTTAATAAAGCAGCCCCAATATCACCTAAACGACCGCCTGATAAAGCTATCAAACCTTCAGTTTGTCCGCTAAACCAACTTTTTTGCAGCATAGGAATACCGCGGTGTTGTCCCTCGGTATAACCTCTTGAAACCAGTTGCGTGAGATTTAAATAGCCAGCGTTATTAATACATAAAAGCGTTAATTTGGTCGGTTGAGTGGGATCGTCCTCACTGCTTACCCAGCAATCAACACCAACTATCGGTTTTACTCCGGCAGCCTGGCAAGCACGATAAAACTTCACTAAAGCAAACATATTGCTTTGATCAGTCAAGGCAACAGCAGGCATACCCGCTTCTGCAACGGCTGCCGCAAGTGGTTTTATCCGTACAACTCCATCAACGATGGAATATTCGGTGTGCAGGGAGAGATGTACAAACGATTCAGGCATTAAGCTATTTTGGGATTTATTGCAGCCAGACGCAAGATGGAAATGGATTTAATATCTGGTTAAATTTTGAACGTTTAATTGAACCACTGGGGCGCCCAAGGGCATACCCTCATATTGTTTTTAACAATATTCAGGCACACAGAAGCACGGGGAAAGACACAAATAATATATTTCCCCCGTGTACCCAGTGTCCCCCGTGGTTTAATCTTTTCTATTGCATTTTTTGTACATCCCATTCTTTACCATGCTGACTAAACTGCATTTTTAAAAATGCCATTTGATCACCAAGTATTCGACGATTTCGAAGTACTAAATATTCTGCGACATTGGGAACATAAGGAACAGCCAGTAAATTCATACTTATGTTATCAAGCAGGCTATTACCTTTATGGGCATTACATCGACGACATGCTGTCACTACATTTGACCAGATATCTCTGCCACCTTTTGAGATGGGTTTCACATGATCGCGAGTAAGCAATATTTCCGTCATTGATTTACCACAGTACAGGCAAGTATGGTGATCGCGACGAAACAACTCACGATTATTAAGAGGAGGAATGGCCTTTTTCTTTCGATTGCGGCGATTTTCACCTTTGACCGCAATAATAGAATTAACAGTGAGCAATGTTTGCTCACCACTAAGCCGTGAATGGCCACCATGTAATAGAAAACTATTATCGCCAGCAGTCCATGCAACACAGTCCCGCGAATAAATATTGGCGGCCTCTTGCCAGTCAATCCATTTAACGGGCTGCCCGGTTGCATCTAGCCTTAATATCAATGGTAGTGTCATGCTAAATCCTTCCTGTTAACGTCCTTGATTTTGTTTATCGCTTACCTTTCAAGTATGGCTCATTATTTGATTTATTTTTTCAATTTAACTTAATGCTAAAAGCTTCTTTACCGGCCCAAAGCTGCGGCGGTGAATTTCTGTGACACCCAGTTGTTGCAAAGCTTCAATATGAACTTTGGTTGGGTACCCTTTATGCTTTGCCAGGCCATATCCCGGGTAGATGTCATCCATTTCAATCATTTCATGATCACGCGCTACTTTGGCAATAATTGAGGCGGCACTAATACAGGCAACGCGATCATCCCCTTTGACAACTGCCTCGGCTGGAATACTCAAATCAACTGGAATTTTGTTCCCGTCAATCATGACAAAATCTGGTTGCTGATTGAGATCAGAAACTGCAATGGTCATCGCCCGTAAACTGGCTTGTAATATATTAATTCGGTCTATTTCATCCACATCGACACGAGAAATAGCCCATGCAATGGCCTTTTCCTTAATTTCTTCCGCGAGGATTTCCCGACGCTTTTCCGTAATCTTTTTTGAATCCATCAAACCTTCAATAGGCGCGTTAGGGTCAAGAATGACAGCTGCGGCTACCACCGGCCCAGCTAATGGACCACGCCCGACTTCATCAACGCCAGCGACAAATTGACCACGATCAGCCCAATCAAGGATTGGTGGAAGAGATTGTTTTTTAACCATTAAAATAACTACCTGTAAACTCATTCGATGTGTTCAAGAATACCCCCAAAATCATCTAGAATGCTATGACTTTCAGCACGGAAAACCATTCAATCCAGTCTATCTTGTTGATTTTAAAATAGGAGAATGCGATCATAAGCCATTATCGTACTTTGACTATTTTCCTGATTAAAATCAGCTGAAAACCCCCATTATTCGGAAAAGCAATGAGCAAAATTAGAACTGCCGTCATAGGCGTAGGTTATCTTGGTAAGTTTCACGCACAAAAATATGCCCAAATTGATTCATCTGAACTTGTTGCTGTTTGTGATGCCAGTTTAGAAATTGCCCAGGCTATTGCTGATGAACATGATGTACCTGCATTCACTAACTATCATGAACTCATTGGCAAAGTTGATGCGGTCAGTATCGTTGTCCCTACTCAAAAGCATTATGAAGTGGCAAAAGTCTTTCTTGAAAATAAAGTCCATGTTTTATTAGAAAAACCAATCACCTCAACCGTTGAAGAAGCTGAAGAATTAGTCAGAATCGCGGATGAAAATAAATGTGTCTTCCAGATAGGTCATTTGGAACGATTTAATCCAGCCGTGCTGGCATTAGAAAATGAACTTGAACAACCATTGTTTATTGAGTCAAATCGGATTGCGCCATTTAATCCACGTGGTGCCGATGTCAATGTTGTGCTTGATCTGATGATTCATGATATTGATATCATTCTGGATTTTGCCCGCTCACCAGTAAAGCATATTGATGCGAACGGTGTTGCTGTTATTTCACAGGAAATTGATATCGCTAATGCCCGTCTGACTTTTGAAAATGGTTGTGTTGCCAATGTGACGGCAAGTCGAGTCAGCATGAAGAGTGAACGTATTATGCGTATCTTCCAGCATGACTCTTATATTTCAATAGATTTTCAAAATAAGAAACTTGGTATTCACCATAAAGGTGATGGTGAAATGTATCCGGGTATTGCTAACATAGAATCAAATGATCGTACCTTTGAACAAGGTGATGCGTTATACAGTGAAATTGAAGCTTTCCTTTATTCAATAAGTCACGATAGTCCACCCGTTGTTAGTGGCAAAGCCGGTCTACTCGCATTACAAACGGCCACCAGGATAAGCGAATTACTTGGTACTCATTAATCCAGATTCAAGAATAACTAAATTTATTTTACGGAGTTATCTCACATGATCCCAATGGTTGATCTCAAACTGCAATATAACAATCTTAAAGATGAGGTTGATGCAAAAATTATCGAAGCACTCGGTAAGACTCAGTTTATTCTTGGTCCCAACGTACAAGCTTTTGAAAAAGAAGCAGCAGAACATCTTGGTGTTAAACATGCTTTAACTTGCGCATCA
>DAOVYB010000009.1 GCA_030635835.1 Gammaproteobacteria bacterium | reverse complement strand
GATTGCCGTGGTCTCCTGGTTAGTTTTAGCAGGTAATTTAAAAAAAGGGATTATGTAGCCTGGATGCAGCGAAGTGAAATCCGGGAGAGGAGAGAGAGTTTAAACCTGTTTCCCCGGATTACATTTCATTCGGGCTACCTATTAACATACTTTTCTTCTATGAAGCCGAGGTTAATTAATCTTTTTCATCAATCCAGGCGGCCTGAATCGCTTCCAGAATTTTTTCACCTGATTTTTCCGGATCGTCATCAAACTCATCTAATCCACAAATCCACTCATGCAAATCGGTAAAACGGACATATTGGGGGTCCACATCAGGATGCGCCTCATCAAGCGCAATCGCAATATCAAGGCTATCTAACCACTTTAGAGACATTTTACGACCTCGCGTTTAATGATTTTCAGACACCATATTGATGGTGTACTTGGGAATTTCAATAACTAAATCCTTATCACCAACTTTTGCCTGACAACTTAATCGAGAATCAGGTTCCAGTCCCCAGGCCTTATCCAGTAAATCATCTTCCAGCTCTGCTGATTCTTCCAGTTCATCAAAACCTTCACGGATGTAAACATGACAGGTTGTGCAGGCGCAGGATTTTTCACATGAATGCTCAATATGAATCCCATTATCTAATGCCGCATCACAAATAGTGACGCCGGGTTCAACTTCAAACATCGCACCTTCAGGACAAAGTTCTTCGTGGGGGAGAAAAATTAGTTTAGTCATCGTCTCAATTTACTTTAAGTTAGTCTGTCAGAATTTCATCTAACATCTTATAAAATGTCGGCCTGAAGACCGACCTACACTTCTTTAGAATTCATCTACATTATGGCCGGCAAGCGCTTTTTTGATGTTGCCATCCATACGTCTTGCCACAAATTCTGTTGCCGCTTTATCGAGTTCAGCAATTGCATCTTTAATTGCACGCAATTCATTGCCTTTAGATAGTTCAGCTAATTTAACGGCTACCAAATCGATCGCTTTACGTTCATCGGCATTTAATAAATCACCATCATCTGCTAAAGCCGCTTCGAGCGCTTCTAACACCCGTTCTGCTTCTACCTGTTGTTCGCGCAACATGCGCGCAGCAACATCATCTTCTGCATGCTCAATCGAATCACGTAACATGGTTTCTATTTCAGTATCGGTTAAACCATAAGAAGGTTTAACTTCAATACCACTTTCTACACCTGTTGTTTCTTCACGTGCAGTGACGGATAGCAAGCCATCTGCATCAACCTGAAAAGTCACACGAATACGAGCCGCACCAGCAACCATTGGCGGTATTTCATGTAATGCAAAACGACCTAAAGAACGGCAATCACTCACTAATTCACGCTCACCTTGTAAAGCATGAATTGACATTGCGGTTTGTCCATCTTTAAATGTTGTGAAATCCTGGGCACGTGCGACAGGGATAGTGGTATTACGTGAAATAACTTTTTCAACCAAACCACCCATAGTTTCAAGCCCGAGTGATAATGGAATGACATCCAATAATAATAAATCACCATCAGGTTTATTGCCGACCAGCACATCTGCCTGAATTGCTGCACCCATCGCGACAACCGTGTCAGGGTTAATATCAGTTAAAGGTTGCTGTTCAAAAAACTCAGCCACTTTATCTCGAACATGAGGAACGCGAGTTGAGCCACCTACCATCACGACAGACTGAACTTCAGCAGTATCAACACCTGCATCACGTAAAGCGCGACGACAGGGCAATAATGTTTTTTGAATTAACGTTGCAATTAACTGATTAAATTTTTCCAGCGATAATGAACCACTCCAGTTTGCGCCATTATCCAGCTCAACATTTAGTTCAGCAACATCCGAGTTTGTTAAGGTTTCTTTAGCATTGCAGGCATCACGCATTAAACGACGCATTTGATGATGGCTGGCATCATCATCTATTCCTGCTTCGTCCATAATCCATTTTGCTATAACATAATCAAAATCATCACCACCTAATGCAGTATCACCTGCTGTGGCCATAACCTCAAAAACACCTTTATTTAAGCGTAAAATAGAAATATCAAAAGTTCCGCCACCAAGATCATAAACAGCTATAACACCTTCAGCCTGTTTATCTAAACCATAAGCAACCGCTGCCGCAGTCGGTTCATTTAATAAACGTAAAACATTAAGGCCAGCCAGCTTACCGGCATCTTTTGTTGCCTGACGTTGCGCATCATCAAAATAAGCAGGAACCGTAATAACAACACCCGTTAAACTATCACCTAATGAAGCTTCAGCAGTCAGCTTTAATGATTTTAATATTTCAGCAGAAACTTCAACCGGGCTAACATCTCCGCTAACCGTATGAATACGTGGTACGGCAGAATCAGCATCGACAAATTCATACGGCCGGCGTCCACCCAGTTCCTTAATATCACTAAGCCCACGACCCATATAACGTTTGACTGAACTAATCGTATTTAAAGGATCTTCTGTTGCAGCAGACTTTGCATTGCTACCTACAATAATTTCACTTTCAGTGTAACGAACAATTGAAGGTAAAGAATGATTACCTTGATCATCAGGCAACGTTTCAGCTAAACCACTTTTAACAGAGGCAATAAGAGAATTGGTTGTACCTAAATCAATACCCGCCGCCAAACGGTGCTCATGTGGATTAGTGGATTGTCCTGGTTCGCTTATTTGTAAAAGAGCCATAAAGTTTTCAGTCTTTGTATCTTATTAAAAAGTAATTATTTAAGAAATTCACATCATTCCGGCGTGCCTTTTGCCGGAATTCAATTTTTTAATCTATGGATTCCGGCTAAAACCATGCCGGAATGACACGCAAGGAAGATTATATCGCATCGGGTTATAAAACATCGAGCAGGTTTTCTTCCTGATATTCAGCCTCTTGTTGCAGTTTATTTAAAAATTGCATCTTATGAATGAGTTGCTTCGCGTTACTTTTTTGTTGTTCATCTAATTGCGATGGCGCAAGTTGTTCTGCTATATCATCGATCAGAGTACTGATACGCTTTTTAATATCAGCCATAATTGTATTTAAGCTTACTAACGGATCATCAGTATTAGCTAATTCTCCTAACGCCTCTCGTAATTCAATTTGCTCCATTAAAAAAACAGGATCAAGGGCGGTATCTTTTTCATCATCAAATGAAACTGACTGCAATTCAAGCATATAACGCGCACGGCGCTGTGGAGATTTTAAAATTTGATAAGCTTCATTAATTAATGCGGCTTTCTCTACTGATAAACGTCGCTCATGGTCTGATGCATTAGCAAACTTATCAGGATGTACCGCAGCTTGTAACATACGATAACGTTGACTTAAATCCTGCAGATCAAGTTCAAAAGATACTGGCAATTCAAATAACTCAAAATGAGTTTGTGTTTGAGCCATAGTAGGAATTTCGTGTCTTATATAGTCAAAGGGTTAAACGGTAAAGCTTTCGCCACAACCGCACTGATCTTTTACATTTGGATTATTAAACTGGAAACCTTCATTAAGCCCTTCTTTAGCATAATCCAACTCAGTACCATCAATGTAAAGTAAGCTTTTTGCATCAACAATAATTTTTACACCTTGTGATTCAAAAACTTCATCACCCTCAGAAAGCTCATCAATAAATTCAATCACATAGGCCATACCTGAACAACCACTGGTCTTAATACCTAAACGTAAACCAAGGCCTTTGCCTCGATTATCAAGAAACGCTTTAACGCGTTCCGCTGCTGTTTCAGTTAATGTAATGGCCATTTAAAAATCCTAAAGTATTACAGTTAAATGCAAACCCATAAGAGATAGTGAGAAGTTAGAGAACAAGGCAATAATTAACGAAAAAGCGGAGTGTACGATTAGTACATCAGCATTTTGAGTTGATTATTAACGCCGTTATCTAGCTTCTCACTATTTCTTACTTTTGTAATCGTCGATTGCGGCTTTTATAGCATCCTCTGCTAATACCGAGCAATGAATTTTTACCGGCGGTAGTTCTAACTCATCAGCAATTTCTGTATTTTTAATCATACCGGCTTCATCTAAAGTTTTACCTTTAACCCATTCTGTTAACAATGAGCTTGATGCAATCGCTGAACCACAGCCATAAGTTTTAAACTTGGCATCTTCAATAACACCATCATCGGTTACTTTAATTTGCAGTCGCATAACGTCACCACAAGCTGGTGCACCTACCATACCAGTACCAACATTTGATTCATCTTTATCCATTGAACCAACGTTGCGTGGATTTTCATAATGGTCAATTACTTTTTCGCTATATGCCATGACTGCTTGCCTCTCTATTCAAATCTGTTTAATAAACTAAACAACAAATAATTGTTGTGGTTAATTTTTTAAATTAATGCGCATTCCATTCAATCGCACTAATATCAATACCGTCTTTGAACATTTCCCATAAAGGTGAAAGTTCACGTAACTTACCAATATTGTCGTTGATTTTAGCAATTGCAAAATCAATTTCTTCTTCTGTTGTAAAACGGCCAAATGAGAAACGAATTGAGCTATGCGCTAATTCATCATTCCGACCTAAAGCACGTAATACATATGAGGGTTCTAAACTTGCAGATGTACAGGCTGAGCCAGAAGATACTGCGAGTTCTTTTAATGCCATGATTAAAGACTCACCTTCCACAAAATTAAAACTAATATTCAGGTTATGAGGAACACGTTGTTCCAGATCACCGTTAATATAAGTTTCTTCAATACTTTCTAAACCTTTTAATAAACGATCACGTAACATACGAATACGTTCATTATCTGCTGCCATTTCTTCTTTCGCTAAACGGAAAGCTTCGCCCATACCAACAATTTGATGAGTGGCTAATGTACCTGAACGCATACCACGTTCATGTCCACCACCATGCATTTGTGCTTCAAGACGTACACGTGGTTTACGTGATACATATAAAGCGCCAATACCTTTCGGGCCATATATTTTATGTGCAGAGAATGACATTAAATCAACTTTTAGATCTTCCATATCAATCGGCACTTTGCCTGCACTTTGCGCAGCATCAACATGGAACATAATTTTACGTTTACGGGTGATTTCACCAATCGCTTTAATATCCTGAATAACACCAATTTCGTTATTCACATGCATAATGGAAACAAGAATAGTGTCATCACGCATAGCCGCTTCAAGTTTATTTAGATCAATTAAGCCTGTGTCTTCAGGGTCAAGATAAGTCACTTCATAGCCTTCACGTTCAAGTTGGCGACAAGAATCTAAAACGGCTTTGTGTTCTGTTTTACTGGTGATGATGTGATTGCCTTTTTTCTTATAGAAATGGGCAATACCTTTAATTGCCAAATTATCTGATTCAGTAGCACCTGAAGTAAAAATAATTTCTTTTGGATTGGCATTAATTAAATCAGCGACATCTTTACGCGCCTGATCAACAGCTTCTTCTGCTTTCCATCCAAACTCATGCGAGCTTGAAGCAGGGTTACCAAAATTACCTTCTGTTGTTAAACAGTCACACATTTTTTCTGCGACACGTTTATCAACAGGTGTTGTTGCTGAATAATCAAAATAAATTGGTGTTTTCATAACTTCTCCAACCAACATCCATCATTCCACTCTTTAGATATTAGTTTTATTACTGTCTTCTTTAGTCCCATAGCGCATCCATGCAGCAAGGTCGTGGGGATGTTTATCTATGAATTTGCAACAGCATCTTCAGATACAGGGAAATGTGTTTCTGCTTGTTCCTGTCGTGCTGCAACTTCTTGCACACCCTGACGATCAACCAGATTGCCAAGACTAATCCCCATCAGGAAACTATGAATTTGTGTACTGAGTTCCGTCCACAAATCATGCGTTAAACACTGGCTATCATCCTGACAGTTCGATAAACCACCACAACGGGTAGTTTCAACCTTTTCATCAACAGCTGTAATAACATCAGCAACCGCTATTTGATATAAATCACGGCTTAAGCGGTAACCACCACCCGGTCCACGAGTACTATCAACCAATTCTTTCTTACGTAAACGTGAGAAAAGTTGCTCAAGATAAGACAGGGAAATGCCCTGACGTTGAGAAATATCAGCCAAAGTGATTGGCCCATCTTTATAATGCAATGCTAAATCGAGCATCGCAGTCACAGCGTAACGTCCTTTGGTGGTCAGTCTCATTGCATTGCCCCGCCTAATTAAGTAAAATCTGATAAAACAAGAAACATAAAGTAACAAGACCAAGCGTTTTAGTCAAGTATTTTCACACATTTTCATTCTGGCTCTTCCCGGGCACATCAGCTTTAATTTGGAATATCAGACTTACTCTGAAGGTTTATCTTTGTCTTCTGGATCCGTTTGCTCAACATGTTCAGGCAAAGGCTCAGAAGAAATATCACAAATCCCTAAATCTGGAAGTTCGACTACATCTAGTTCAGAGCCTAATGATTTCAATGACTTACACATATTTTGCATTTGAGTATCCATTGCATGAATATGATCTAACATCACATCAATCGCATTGGCGACCGGATCAGGCATACCTGATGAGGTACCGTAAGCATCAAAACCAATCTTTTTCGCAAACTCTTTTCGTTTCTCCGTAGATTCATTCATGGTTTTTACAGAAACAATATGACCCGGAATGCCTACAACTGTGGCATTTTCAGGCACATCTTTTACCACAACCGCATTTGAACCTACCCTTGCACCATTTGAAAGCGTAATTGGCCCAAGTACTTTAGCGCCAGCTCCCACGACAACATCATTACCTAAGGTTGGGTGTCGCTTCCCTTTGCTCCAGCTTGTACCACCTAATGTAACTCCATGATACAAAGTCACATCATCACCAATAACCGCGGTTTCTCCAATCACCACCCCCATACCGTGGTCAATAAAAAAACGACGACCAATTTGTGCGCCGGGATGTATTTCAATACCAGTGAGAAGACGATTAACTAAAGAAAGCATTCTCGCTAACCACTTAAGGTGAATGCGCCAAAGAAAATGACTGACACGGTGCCACAATAATGCATGGACACCCGGGTAAGTAGTAATGACTTCAAAGCTGTTACGCGCAGCCGGATCGCGCTCAAAAACGCAATTAATATCTTCACGAAATTTTTTAAACATAAGTCATTACCATAATAAGTCTTTGCTAAAGTTTGAGGCGGCTATTAAAGTCTTCTTAAGCGATACTGTCAACGGTGATTCAATAACAGTTTCACGGCTTGTCAGAGTTAGATTTTGATTTTTGTGCCGCTGTCATTATGCCACGTAATATATTAACTTCTAAGCGTTCAAGTCCAGTCCGGGTAAACAAGCGTCTTAATCGTCGCATCAGTTGTCCCGGGTTATCCGGTTTTAAAAAATCTAATTCGGTTAATGCTTCTTCAAAATGTTTAAATAAGCCATCCTGCTCAGCCGCGGTTGCTAAGGGAGAATCATGCTCAGGTTCAGGGACTTTATCTAATGCTGCCGCTAAGCGAATTTCATAACACAGGACTTGCGCCGCAGCGGCTATATTCAAAGAACTAAAATCCGGGTTAGTTGGAATAGTGACCAGTAACTGACAAAGTTCCAGCTCTTCATTGGTTAAACCGGAGTTCTCTCGCCCTAATACAATCGCCACCTCGGCTTCGGAATCAACATTAACCACACGCGAAGCACACTCACGTGGATCAACCACAGGCCAGGGCAAGGTTCGCATACGCGCACTGGCGCCAATCACCAATGAACAACCTGCTATCGCTTCTTCTAAAGTAGAAAAAACTTGCGTATTTTCAAGCACATTGACCGCACCCGAGGCACGCGCACGTGCTTTAGCATGAGGGAATGGCGCTTCGGGAGCCACTAATGATAAACGGGACAAGCCCATGTTTTTCATGGCTCGCGCCACACCACCGATGTTTCCCGGATGTGTTGTGCCAACCATAACAATGTGAATATTTGAAAAATTGGATTCCATAGCGCACATTATACGCAAGTACCAATGTAACAACATACATAACCACGAAGAAAGACCAGAACAAAAACCACGGGGGACACGGGGAAAAAACATAAATAATTATTAAGCCCGTGTACCCCGTGATCCCCGTGGTTAAAATCTTTTTATTCCAAGTGTTGCGCTAGTACCTTTGTGCTTAAGAGACTGTTAGAATGTGCCGATAATGATACCTCTTATGCAGGTATTTGCTCTTTAAGAATCCAGAGGAATAATACATTGAACCCAATGTTGAATATCGCCGTGCGTGCGGCACGAGCAGGTGGTGATTTTATCTCCCGCTATATCGACCGTGTTGACTCTCTCAGCATTACCGAAAAATCTCGTAATGACTTTGTTAGTGAAGTTGATAAAGGTGCAGAAAAAACCATTATTGAGGTGATTCGCAAAGCCTACCCTGATCACAGTATTCTTGCCGAAGAAAGTGGTAATCATAAAGGTAATGACTACGAATGGATTATTGATCCTCTCGACGGTACCACCAATTTCCTCTATGGATTTCCTCAGTTTGCCGTATCAATTGCGGTACGTCACAAAAACCGAATTACTCAAGGTGTTGTTTACAACCCGCTTTCTCAGGAACTTTTTAGTGCCAGCCGTGGTGAAGGTGCGCAGCTGAATGGCCGCCGTCTTCGTGTTACCTCACGAAAAAGTCTGGAAGGCGCCCTACTCGGCACGGGTATTCCTTATCGTGATGATCATATGCATTTAATGGATGATTATTTAGGTATGTTAAAAGCACTGGTACCCGGAACAGCAGGTATTCGTCGACCCGGTTCAGCTGCACTTGATCTTGCCTACGTCGCTGCAGGCCGTTTAGATGGTTTCTGGGAAATGGATCTTAATATATGGGATATAGCAGCAGGTGTTCTTCTTGTTGAAGAAGCCGGTGGTCTGGTCGGTGATTTAAGTGGTGGAATGGATTATCTGAAAACAGGCAATATTGTGGCAGCGAATCCAAAAGTTTTTAAAGCCATGCTGCAGAAAATCAAACCTTTTGTTAAAAAATAAAAAGCTGTCTTTAAAACAAGTCTTTAATCGTAGGTCTTTAGTCAAAACCCGTTCATGGTCGACTGCAAGGATGCAGGAGGTAGAGCAATGCAGGAGCAATTGCCGAGAGCCTGTCGAACCATCATCCTTCGACAGGCTCAGGACGAAAGGGGCAATAAGCCAAAAGTCTTTTGATTATAACGAAAGACCTACGACTTAAGACTGTTCTTAATGACTTCTGACTTATTTTCCCTTAAGTAATTTCTGAGTCGAACGCTATTAATCATAAGTAGCTAAAATAAACGTGGATTCAGGGCATGACAGCAAAAATAACTACAAAGGGGGCTAAACTCCTCGAAATCACTATGCGTGATGTGCTCGATGGTCTCGAAGAAGCCGCGATATACTCCAACTATCATTCACCCGATACACTCGAAATCCTCTCCATTGAAGCAGCTGGCCGCCCTATTCAACTGACACCTGAGATTATTCAGCTAGAAAAGCAACGTCCTAAATTTATTGAGAATAAACACAGCTCAAATATTGTTGAATATCTCATCCAGCGCGAACTGAAACGATCGGCATAATCAGTTTTTTCACTCTGAAACACTCAAAATTCTGTATTTCTTATACCCCTATTGAAAGATAGATATTTGACCTGTAAAGCAAAATCATGATAACTATATAACCTTAGATTTTACTTAGAATCTATCTAAACAAATGGCTTAAGAAAATGAAGGAGAGTGTAGTGAAAAGACGTTTTCTCGCTTTAATAGCGCCACCAGTAGCCGTTTGTAAGTTCGGTTGTGCAGGCTGTTGCGCCGCACCGATTGGGGTTTTCTGGATTGCAGGCATGGTCAGTCTGATTTATGCCTTTTTTGGAGGACCAGCGGGGCTTGAAGGTTTTAGCAGTGGCACTTTCTTGCTCGGTGCTATTTTATGGGGTATTGCCAGCACATGGGCAGAGCTCACCATCAACGGTATTGGTGCCGATGATAAGTGTGGCAAAAATGCCAGTTCACTTTGCCGTATGGTTAAACCTAAACTGGATGACAGTGATCCAATGGATGAAATCAAAAAATTTCAGTAAAACTCAAATATAAAAATAATATCACTTTTATTTCATCGATTAAAAAAGGGGTAAGCACTGCTTACCCCTTCTTTCATTTCCATTTTAAACTAATCACATTAATTTAATGGATCATGTACCGCGATCGAACAGTTTGATACACCAACACCATTGAACTGTTGATCAAAAGTAAAGGTACCGTTCATGCATAAGGTACCCACCTTACCCGCATAGTCACCACTGCCACTTACTTCGCGAATTCCAGCACAACCAGACATACGTAAAGCCATGGTGCCAGTTGCTGATGGATCTTCAACCGGGCCTAAATGTGGAAATGCACGACCAGTCAGACTTTCTTCAAGAACAAAAGTTGAACCATTTACTTGCATAGAAAAATCTTTTTTCATTGTCCACGGCATAGTTGCTGGAAGTTGACTCCAGTCACCCATTAAACCAAAAAACTGTGTACTAAAAGATGCTGTTGCCGAAACACTACCAATTTCTGTAAATGAACCTAATGTTTCACCTGTACGTCCATCCGTAACAGTGGCATATACTGTGCCGGCAATAGGATAATTAATGCTCACGTTTTCAGGGTTAAACATATCACCATTGACGTTGCCATCAGCATCAACAAAACCACCTATATGACCAGAAACTTCTGATATTGTGTTGTCTACAGTCAATGAAGGCGTATTTGGATTATAAAGTAAAAAGCCTTTTTTACCTGGCCCCGCAAATGCTGCTGAAGACGTGAGCGTAATTAATAGTACTGAACTCAGTGTGACTAAAAATTTATTCATATTTTTCTCCCTTGATATGATATTGATTTTTTTCTTATAAATTTAGGTAATCAGATTCAGACAAATAACATCGTTTTAATGTCAAAATGAAAGATACATTCAATCACACAATTAATATGTAACTTAGAATACACAGGAAGAAAAATACCTGACAAACTTCTTAACTTTCAGCACCATCTTTCATAAGATATTCATAATATAGAACAACTCTAATAAATTTTTATTCATACAGATTATTCTATATAAATTACCTCATCCAAATTTCCACACGTCGATTTGTATATCGACCGAGTTCAGTATCATTATTAGCAACAGGTAGCTCATCGCCATAACCACGAATTTTTATTGGATAAATTTTTTTCTTATCCAAATAATCCGCGATAGCATCAGCACGTGAAACAGAAAAACTATTATTCATATACGGAATCACTTCATTCTTATCGGCAAATCCAAATAATATATTTTCTCACTACGAGCCTCTTTTTTGAATATGAAATTTTTATGACAAACTAACAAAGGAATATAACAATAATATGACAGGCATAATAAAACCCGCTTTAAGCGGGTTTTAGAATATAACGAAAGGTTTAACGAGTTTAATTATTCGATATAGTGCCCTTCCTGATCTTCCCCTTCTTTTTGCACTGGCATCATACTTTCTGCCGTAATTTTTAAGGTGATGACCATGCTGCTTGCAACATAAATAGATGAGTAAGTACCAACCAAAATACCAACGATTAAGGCGATAGCAAAAGCATGAATTAACTCACCACCAAGGAAGAACATGGCTAACACAACAATTAATGTTGTCACCGAGGTCATCATTGTCCGCGATAGCGTTTGGTTAAGAGATGTATTTATAATCGCACCTGGTTCCTGTTTACGCATAATTCTGAAATTTTCACGGATACGATCAAATACCACAATCGTATCATTGAGTGAATAACCAATTACCGCCAGTACTGCAGCGAGTACGGTTAAATCAAAATCAAACTGAAAAAATGCAAACACACCCATGGTGATAATCACATCATGAACCAAAGCCGCAATTGAACCTAAAGCAAAACGATATTCAAAGCGAGCCATGACATAGATAAGAATGAAAAATAATGCAATCAACATGGCCAGGCCACCGTCATCACGAAGTTCATCACCCACTTGTGGGCCAACAAATTCCTGCCGACGCATAACGACATTTACTTCATCTTCTTTCAACGCGGTAAGAATTTTATCGCCTAATGATTCTGAGGTGGTATTTTCACGTGGCGCTAAGCGTACTAATACGTCCTTTGAAGAACCAAAATTTTGAACAACGGCATCACCGAAGCCCGTTGTGGTTAAACGATTTCTAATTTTATTTAAGTCAGCACTTTGCGGGTAAGCCACTTCAATCAGTGTACCGCCAGTAAAATCCAAACCAAAATTTAAACCTTTTATTGCTAAAGAAGATACTGAAGCAATAATAAGTATTAAAGAAAACGCCAAAGCAATTTTCCGCTTTGACATAAAATCAAAGCTAGGGGTCTTTTTAAAAATTTGCATAATGTCTTTCCTTACCTATCTGTTTAAATAGACAGTTTTTTAATTTTTTTGCCACCAATGGATAAATTGATAATGGCGCGTGTTCCCATAATGGCGGTAAACATCGAAGTTATGATTCCGATAGATAACGTGATAGCAAAACCTTTAATCGGTCCTGTACCAAAAATATAAAGTACAACAGCAGCAATTAAGGTTGTGATGTTTGCATCCATAATAGTTGATAACGCTTTATCATAACCGGCATGAATACTGGCTTGCGGTGTATTACCTATATTTATTTCTTCACGTATACGTTCAAAAATAAGTACGTTAGCGTCTACCGCCATACCAACGGTTAAGACTATCCCGGCAATACCGGGTAAGGTTAGTGTTGCTTGCAGCATTGATAACACGGCGACAATTAAAACAAGGTTCACCAGCAAAGCAACATTGGCAACCAGACCAAAGCCACGGTACCAAAGCAACATAAAGGCAAGTACAAAAGCCATGCCGATAACAACTGAGTTTAAACCTTGCGCAATGTTATCTTTACCTAAGCTTGGACCAATAGTCCGTTCTTCAATAATTCGAATAGGCGCAGCTAAAGCACCGGCACGTAATAACAAGGCTAATTCACGCGCTTCATTACCATCATCGAGGCCGGTAATTTGGAAACGTTTACTAAAGACACCCTGAATAGTGGCAACGTTAATCACTTCTTCAACTTTACGCGTAGTACGTTCGCGCTTGCCGTTAACCATTTTAGATGTTTCTTTATGTTCAATAAAAACAACCGCCATGGGTTTTTTAAGATTCTTTTTTGTCGTACTCCCCATAATCCGGGCACCGGCACTATCCAGCATAATGGAGACCATCGGGCTACCCGACTCACTGTCAAAACCTGAAGATGCGCTTGTAATTCTGTCACCGGTAATAATCAAACGTTTTTTCAATACAACAGGTTGACCTTCGCGATCACGATACAAACGAGCCGTAGGAGGAATACGACCATCTACTGCATCCTGAGGAGAAACATTAACGTCAACTAAACGAAACTCTAACGATGCTGTTGCACTTAAAATTCGTTTTGCTCTCGCGCTATCCTGAATACCCGGTAATTGCACAACAATTCGGTTATCACCTTGCTGTTGAATTACCGGTTCAGCAACACCTAATTCATTAACACGATTACGTAAAGTGGTCACATTTTGTTGTAATGCAGATTTTTTGAGTGAAACCATAGTGGTTTCCTTCAAAACAGCCGAAATATAAAATGCTTCGCCTTCATCATAACTCTCTATTAATAATTCATTCATTCCTGAACGAACGACTGAAAAAGCCTTGTCACGTTTTTCAACTTTACGGAATTTTACTGTAACTTTATCTTTGTTATGGCGAATCGATGGATAACCAAGTTTCTTCTTTCTGATTAAATCACGAATTTCATTCGCGTTACTTTCCATTGCCTGAGTTATAACAACTTCGGTATCGACTTCCATTAAAAAGTGTAAGCCACCGCGTAAATCCAAACCCAAATACATAGGTAAGGCATTCATACTTCTTAACCAGTTAGGCGTCGCCGGAGCAAGATTCAGTGCCACAGTAAAATCATCGCCTAAAGCATCACGTATATCATCTGCAGCTTTAAGTTGTTGTTCAACATCATCAAAACGTAGTAACAAACCATTAGCATCTAAAGTTGAACGTCGTAATTTAATATCTGCTTTCTTTAGAGCTTGCAGCGCTTTAGTTTCAACCTGAGAATCAATGATACTATTTCGTGTTGCCGATATCTGAATTGCGGGATCAGAACCATAGATATTGGGTAATGCATAAATGCTACCAACGACAAGAACAACAAGAAGTAATATGTACTTCCATAGGGAATACTGATTTAACATAGTGGGTATACCTGAATCGTATTATTTTTAAATGTAGGTCGGGCTCATTGTGTCCTCTTAAATAAAATATTAGGAGAGCACTGGCCCGACAGCTGCGTTGGCCTAAAGGCCAACCTACAATTTAGTCCTTTTGTGCAGCTTTTAATGAGCCTTTCGGTAACACAGTAGCCACAGCTTGTTTTTGAACTTTAATCTGGACGTTGTCTGCAATTTCTACTGTGACATATTGCTCACTAACGTCAGTGATTTTTCCCAAAATACCACCGTTTGTCACAACTTCATCACCTTTGGATAAACCACCAACCAATTCACGATGTTCTTTTGCTCGTTTTGATTGGGGACGAATCAGGATGAAGTAAAAAATTAGAATCATGCCACCAAAGAAAATTAATGATGTCATTGGATCAGCCTGTGATGCTGCTGGAGCGGCTTCGGCAACCGCGTCTGAAATAAAGAAGCTCATTTTTTACCCTTTTTATACGTTTTAAAATAGTTGTTAAAATATAGCGCCGTATTATGACACAACCGGTACCGCTTGGTCGCGTTTGGCATAAAATTCAGTCACGAATTCATCCAATTCACCCTTTTCAATTGCATCCCGCAATCCAGTCATAACGTGCTGATAATAGTGCAGATTATGGATGGTATTTAAACGAGAGCCGAGAATTTCTTTTGTTTTATCCAAATGGCGCAAATATGAGCGACTGTAATTTTTACAGGTATAACAATCACACTCATCATCGACTGGTCCGATATCATCGGTATATTTTGCATTACGAATGCGTACCATACCTTTACTGGTGAATAAAAATCCATTTCGTGCATTTCTGGTTGGCATCACGCAATCAAACATATCAACTCCGCGACGCACCGCTTCCACAATATCTTCAGGCGTTCCCACCCCCATCAAATAGCGCGGTTTATCTTCCGGCATTTGTGTTTTCAAATGGTCGAGTACTTTTATCATTTCTTCTTTAGGTTCACCAACCGAAAGCCCGCCAATCGCATAACCATCAAAGCCAATATCTGTCAGGCGATTTAAAGAGATTTCACGCAGCTCAGGATACATACCGCCCTGAACAATGCCGAATAAAGCCGAAGGATTATCACCATGCGCGTCTTTAGAACGTTTAGCCCAACGTAGTGATAGCTCCATTGATTCCCGTACTTCTTTTTCTTCTGCCGGATACGGTGTGCATTCGTCAAAAATCATCACAATGTCTGAACCTAAATCGCGCTGTACCTGCATGGATTCTTCAGGCCCCATGAAAACTTTGCTGCCATCAATCGGAGAATTAAATTTCACGCCTTCTTCAGTAATTTTTCGTAACTTACCCAAGCTCCAAACCTGAAAACCACCTGAGTCCGTCAAAATAGGTCCCTGCCAGTGCATAAAATTATGCAGGTCACCGTGTTTTTTTATAATCTCGGCGCCAGGTCGAAGCATTAAATGAAAGGTATTACCTAAAACTATTTGCGCACCTAAGTCCTGTAACTCTTCAGGTGTCATTGCTTTAACTGTGCCGTATGTTCCTACCGGCATGAAAGCAGGAGTTTCAACTGTGCCACGCTCAAACACTAAACGACCACGTCGGGCAAAACCTTCTGATTTATCTAATTCAAATTTCATTTATTTACCATCGTATTACTCTGAACGTCTATAAAACAATTTAACCACAGAGGTCACGGAGGTTCACAGAGATTTTAAATATTGATTTCCCTGTGTTCCTCAGTGTCCTCTGTGGTGAGTAGCTTTTAATCTTTTCTTTTAGTCAAAAACATTGCATCACCGTAACTAAAGAAACGGTACTTTTCTTTTATTGCATGTTGATAGGCATTTTTTATATTTTCATATCCGGCAAAGGCTGAAACAAGCATTAACAAGGTTGATTCTGATAAATGAAAATTCGTGACGAGTGCATCAATCACTTTAAACTCATAACCGGGAGTTATAAAAATATCCGTTTCGCCTTGATATGGGCTTAGTTGTCCTTCTTCCTCAGAAAATAAAGCCGCTGATTCAAGACAGCGTACACTGGTCGTGCCAACGGCAATAATACGGCGGCCTTGTTGTTTGGCTTTATTTATTTTATCGCAATTCTCCTGTGTGAGTTCAATCCACTCACTGTGCATATGGTGATCATTTAAATCATCAACCCGAACAGGTTGAAACGTCCCCGCTCCAACATGCAAAGTGACATGGATTTGTTCAACACCTTTATCAGATAACTGCTGCAACATTTTTTCATCAAAGTGCAATCCTGCTGTTGGTGCTGCCACCGCGCCCGGATTTTCTGCATAAACCGTTTGATAGCGTTCCTGATCAAAATCTTCATCATCACGTTGTATATAAGGTGGAAGTGGCATGTGGCCAATTGCATTAAGAATATCCAGCACCGTGTTTTTATTTTGTTGATTATGATTAAAATTTACAACAAACAAGTCACCTTCTCTACCGGTTACTTCGGCTTGAAAATCTTGCTCAAAAAATAATTCTGTGCCTGCTTTTGGTGATTTACTGGCACGAATATGGGCTAATGCCACATGCTCATCAACTATCCGTTCAACCAGTACTTCAACTTTTCCACCCGAGGCTTTTTTTCCATATAATCGAGCAGGAATGACCTGAGTATTATTAAAAACCAGCACATCACCGGCTTGCAGAAAATCATTTAAATCAGTAAAGGTTTTATCTTCACAAATACCTGTTTGACCATCTAAAACCAACAGGCGACTAGCCGTTCGCTCTGCAACGGGTTGCTGAGCGATCAGTTCTTCGGGTAACTCAAAGGTAAAATCGGTACGACGCATATTGCTCTCTAAAAATACGACAAAGTTTGAGCTGCGCAGTTTATTTGCCTGCTTATAAAAATACCAGTGTAAATTGTATACTCATTAGAAAATTGACTCGTATAGGGCTTCTATAGATATGGGATGTGCCCTATAATAGCCGCCCTTTCGACGCTATCCTAATTTTAAGATAGTACAAAAGGTTCTAGTCTACGGCGGTGTGGTGAAATTGGTAGACACGCTGGATTCAAAATCCAGTTGGGGCAACTCAGTGCCGGTTCGAGTCCGGCCACCGCTACCATTATCTGCAATTACCTTCTACAAAGCATATTCCCGGCATTGCGGTAATAGCTCTAACAACTTACTGCCGTGTATAGAACTCAGTGGGACCCATGGTTTTCAGAAGCGCCAGCTCAAGAAGCTCCTTATTAATATCACCATCTGATGAAAATAAGTTCTGGATTTTCCCATTTATATTTCCAGCAGACTTCATAATCTTTGGTGTTAGTACCTCGCTCATAGATGAAACCATACATCCTTCTGGAGCAACGTTAAGAAACAGATCGTAACCTTCCCTAAGTTTAGTAAGTGCTTCTCCTACATAGGGAGAAAGCTCACCATAGGGAACCAGATTTGGAACAATTTCTCTTGCTACCCGCAATATATTTTCCATTGGTTCAGGCATTTCAAGATTCGCATGTTTATATAGCGGTTTTGCCAGTACATTTATCAATAAGTTCCTGACATTTTCAACTTCTGAAATATGCTTTTTATTTTCCTTAATCAATCGAAGATGTTGTTGTTTGTCTCCGGGCTGACAAGTATTTAATTTATTTTCCTCGACACGAATTACTTCCCGCAGCTCCAGTAATTTTTCTTCGAACAAATACTGTAAATAGCACCATACAGGGGAGTACTCCAACTCAAAACGTGCGAAGCCCAATATAACAAGTAGATTATTAAATATCGTTGTAGCTTGAGCGCCTCTCATATAGGCCTCACCCTCAATAAATATTTTTAATAGATTTGTGTTACTTGAGTCCCTGGAGTCAATCCACTGCCGCACAAAGTCATTAATAGGTTTAGCCATAGGTTTCATATGAAGTTTATATGCAAAGTATTTAATTACTTCCCCTATCACTGGCAAATTGCCAAATATTTTAACGGACTGCTTCGCAACCAGACCGGGAGGAAGTTCATATTCAATTATTTTATACAACTCTTTTTTTAACTTTATAAAATCATCATGAAAATTCATGTAATCTTCATAGTTCTTGCAAAAAGAACCACCGAGAAAATAAATTTCATCAAGTAGTCCATGCAAAATAATTCCCTGCAAGACATGCGCAAGCACCCATTCATCTGCACCAATATTGTAACCTTCACTCTCCTTCCCTATTACAAACTGCACTATAGGATCATTGAGGTTATTACATGCAGCTGAATTACCTTGTTTACCTTTGCTATCTTCTCCTAATGTCTGCAGAAGAAATAATTCGTGGGCATTCACAAACTGGCCTTGCCTGCATGGACCTACACCTTTATTGTTAAAATATAATAATCGTTTTTTATTACTAACCAGCGGATCATTACTAATCTTTCTTTTTTTAAAATCATCAATGGCTTTAACAAGATCACCATAAACAGCCGCCATAGGTGCACAAACAGTATCGCCTGCAACATCACGTCCCTTTTTGATAGTTTCTACCAAATCAAAATTATCATCATCATAATTGTCAATTACCGTATAACCACCAGAACGAACTGCAGCAGTAACTGCACGATTATCGGATAAGGTAGGAAAATAAATTACATCTAATTTTTTATCCAGCTCATCTTTATTAGCGAAATTTTCAAGAATTTTCACCTCAAAAATCTCCTCATTTACCCCATTTAATTTCCCATGCAGTCCCAATTCCAGTTGTTTGATATATGTATTAACCCTGTTCTCAAGATGCGCCAGTTCTTTGATGCTGGCATCTGATTGAATTAAAAG
>DAOVYB010000059.1 GCA_030635835.1 Gammaproteobacteria bacterium | reverse complement strand
GTACTCCAAATCACCACCAGGTACAGCTATTTCCCCGCCTATACTGGTTAAACTACCACTTGTTGCAAAAATCCGTCGATTACGGCTGTCATATGACCAACTGGTAAAAAGTTGAAAGGTATCATTTATGGATCCATTTGCCGCGATAAAATCAATGATATTCTGAGATGTGGCTGCTCCAGTCGTAATCTCAGTATTGTCATATTTAAAGCCCCAATTATAATTTGTGTATTCAGAAAGCGGTACACCATACGAAAGTGATGCACCATATGAATCTGTACTGTAATTCGAGATATCAGCTTCTTCGGCATCCACCTTACGATACGTGAGGCTAATATTTTGGCTTACCCCCTCTTCAGTATAATAGGGATCATTTATACTAAAACGATATTGTTTAGTTACTGAACTATTGTCAAAATTGATACCAACGCGTTGTCCTGTTCCCAAAAAGTTATCCTGAGTTACAGATAAGTTCATCACAGCCCCCTGAGTATCTGAATAACCGATACCAGCCTGAAGACTGCCTGTTGGTTTTTCAACAACATGATAATCCAGATCTACCTGATCAGTTGAACCAGGAATGCGAGTTGTTTTAACTGCTACATTGCCAAAAAAACCAAGGCGATCTAAACGGGTTTTTGATCGTGCAACATGTTTCGTAGACAACCAGTCGCCCTCTAATTGCCTCAACTCACGGCGAATAACCTTATCCTGAGTTTTGCTGTTTCCTGAAATATTGACACGACGTACATAAATACGTCGTCCGGGATCAATAAAAAAGGTTAAGCTAATCGTTCGTGAATCATTATCGACATCCGGAACCATATTGACATTAGAAAAGGCATAGCCATTTTCTGCTAACAAATCATTTAGCGCTTTTGTACTATCCATTACTTTTCGACGTGAAAAAATTTCACCTGATTTAACATTAATTAAATCCATTAATTTTTTTCGAGGAAGAATCAGGTCTCCGGCGATTTTTACTTCACGCACGGTGAATTGTTCGCCTTCTTTTATATTGACACTAACATAGACACTTTCTTTTTCTGGTCCCAATGAAACCTGAGTTGACTCTATATTAAAATTCAGGAATCCACTATCAAGATAAAGTGATTTGAGCTTTTCCAAATCAGCAGCGAGCTGCTGTTTTTTGTAATTACTTCTACCACCCCAAAAACCGGATTCAGCTAATGAAAATTCCTGAATTAATTTTTCATCTGAGAATTTTTTATTTCCAACAATATTAACTGAATATATCTCGGCAGATTCACCTTCAGAAAGTTTAATAGTTATATCAACACGGTTTCTTTCCAGTTGTGTTTGTTGAACATCAATATTTATATTGTATTTACCCAGACTATAATATTGACGTTGTAATTCCTTTTGCAAGCCTTCAAGTATAGAGCGATTGAATACTCGGCCTTTAACCAATCCAATTTGCTTTAAAGCATCTTCAAGTTGATCTTTTGATATTGTGTCATAACCTTCAAGAACAATATTATTAATTGCGGGTCTTTCAGCGACAAATATAACCAGCACATTCCCTTCACGTTCAAAGTGGATATCTTTAAAAAAACCTGTTTTAAATAAAACACGAATAGAATTTTTAATTTCAGCCTTATCAATTTTGTCGCCAGGTTTAATCGGTAAATAATTAAACACGGTTCCAACAGATATACGTTGTAAGCCTTCGAGCTTGATATCTTTTACCTTAAAAGATTCAACTGCAGAAGCAGCTGGCAACAAACCAATAAAAATTAAAACAATAAGAAAATATCTCATAAAATTCAGTACAACTTTATATTAATAATTAAAATACGCGGAGTATGTCGTTATATAATGCGACACTCATCAACGCGAATAAAAGAACCATCCCAATTCTGCTTGCAAACTCCTGCGTTTCATCTGAAACAGGTTTTCCGCGAACTAATTCAATCAGGTAATAAGTTAAATGGCCACCATCTAATATTGGTATTGGTAAAAGATTAAGTATACCTAAACTAATACTGACAATAGCTAAAAAATCTAAAAATCGTGCCAGTCCGGCACTTGCTGAATAACCCGCATAGCGGGCAATGCTTACCGGGCCACTTAAATTCTTAATGGATACCTCTCCAGTAAAAATTTTACCCATCATTTTTAATGTTAAAACACTAAAATCCCATGTGCGTGATAGCGAGCGTGGTATTGATTCGAATATACTGTAACCATGAGTAACTCGCATATCCTTTGGATAGGATGAACCAGTCTTATGTCCAAGCCCCACTCTTCCAACTGTTTTACCATTACGTTTGATTTCTTCAGGAATAACCTGCAATTTCTTTTGTTTTCCATCACGTAACACTACAACCTGTAAAATTTCAGCAGGTTTATTTGAAACAAGTTCAATGACTTCAAGCCAGTCAGATGTTTTAACATTATTAATTGCGACAATCGTATCGTTAACTTTAAACCCGGCATTTTCTGCTGGTGAATTTTCTACAACCATTCCCACAATGGGCTTAATTACCGGACGCCAGGGTTTAAAACCCATTTGTTTGAATATTTCTTCTACTTTTATTTCACCGCTGGTTTTTGAAAAATCCAAAGTTCGTTTAACTGTATTTCCCTGTTTATCTTTTACTTCAAGTACAGCCTGTGAGCGATCAACAATTGCAGGAATAATATTCTTAACAGCAACATCCCAAATAGGTGTTTTATTATTATTAACAGATACAATTTCATAACCAGACTCTAACCCTGCTTGCTTAGCAAGACCTTGTTCATCAATATTACCTATAACCGGTTTTAAACCAGAGACACCAACAACAAACATTAACCAGTAGGCAAAAATTGCAAAAATAAAATTAAAAGCCGGACCAGCAAAAACAATTGCGATACGTTTCCAGACGGATTGAGAAGTAAATTCACGATGCGCTTCATCAATATCAATGTCAGTTTCACGTTTGTCCAGCATTTTGACATAACCACCTAATGGCCAGGTAGCAATAACAAATTCAGTTTGATCTTTTCCAAAACGCTTTAACCAAAGTGGTTTGCCAAAACCAATTGAAAAACGCAAAATTTTAACGCCAAGTTTTTTGGCCACGATAAAGTGACCATACTCATGAATAGCAACGAGAATACTTATAGCAACAATAAAGGAAATAATAGTAAATAAAATCGACATCATTATACCTGTTTGACTCGCAAACCAATCAAACGTTCCGCTTCATCACGGGCACTTTGATCATCTTCGAGTATTTCAGTCAATGATGTTGCAGCTCTGGATGAAAGGTTTATTAAAGTTTGCTCAACTATATATGGAATATCTGTAAAGCTTAACTGGTTATCCAGAAAAGAGGCGACAGCGATTTCATTTGCTGCATTTAAAATAGCTGGAGCGGTTCCACCCTTTCGAATAGATTCTTCTGCCAGTCGTAAGCATGGGAATCGTTCGTAATCGGGTTGTTCAAAATCAAACTTGGCTATTGAAAATAGATCAAGTTCAGCTACACCTGATTCAATGCGTTCTGGCCATGCTAAAGCATGTGCAATCGGTGTGCGCATATCTGGTTGACCAAGTTGTGCCAAAACAGAACCATCAGAATATTGAACCATAGAGTGAATAACGCTTTGAGGATGGACAACAACCTGAATATTATCCGGGCTAGTATTAAATAACCAACAGGCTTCAATGATCTCCAGTCCTTTGTTCATCATGGTGGCAGAATCAACAGATATCTTGCGTCCCATACTCCAGTTAGGATGGGCACACGCTTCATCAGGTGTAACATTGGTTAATTCATCAAGCGATTTTGTTCTGAAGGGGCCACCTGAACCAGTCAATAAAACTTTAGTAATACCTGATTGTGCTAAACCTTTTTCATAGTCTTCAGGCATACATTGAAAAATAGCATTATGTTCACTATCAATCGGAAGTAATTCAGCATTATTCTTTTTCACTTCATCCATAAAGATCTGACCACTCATGACCAGCGCTTCTTTATTAGCAAGTAAAATGCGTTTACCCGAACGTGCTGCAGCAAGTGTAGGTTTAAGACCAGCTGCACCAACAATTGCAGCCATGACATAATCAACCTGCTCCAGACTTGCTATGGTCTCTAAGCCTTCATTACCGGATAAAACTTTTATCGATAAATTTTTATTTTTGAGTATAGATTCTAATTGCGCGGCAGCATCTTCATTTGCCATAACTGCATATTCTGGCAAATATTGTTCACATTGTTCAGCCAGTCGATCTACCTGAGAGTTAGCAGACAAGGCAACTATTTTGTACTTATCAGGGTGACGTGATGCGACATCTAATGTGTTAACACCAATAGATCCTGTTGCACCCAGGATGCATAATCCTTTCACACGAGCGTCTCCATTAACCATAATCCTGCCAAAAAGACCGGAAATCCTGACATTAAACTGTCAATACGATCTAGAATCCCACCATGACCCGGTAAAATATTTCCGCTATCTTTTATGTTAGCCATACGCTTAAACATACTTTCTGATAAGTCGCCAATAATAGAATAAGCAACCGTAACAAGAGTGATACAAATAAAGACTAATGATTGTGATGAAGCGATGTTTAATAAATCAAGTGCAACAAATGCAGCAACAGCTGTTGCGACTACTGCCCCGGCAACACCTTCCCATGACTTTCCAGGACTAACATTTGGAATGAGCTTATGTTTACCCCATGCACGACCGGTAAAGTAAGCACCACTATCTGCAATCCAGATTATAATTAATAAATAAAGAACATAATCAGAACCGTATTCAACTGAATTGCGCAATAAATTCAGCGCTAAAAAGGTTGATAACAATACTACAAAACCAACAATAGCTTTGCTGAATTTGTGGTGTAGCAAATGTGATGATTTAAACGGGAAAGAGAATAACAAAGGTAAAGTGATTAACCACCAGATTAATGATAAGTAAATAACATATTGAGCTAGTTGAAGGTTCGCAGCAAACTCTAAGTATAAAAAGCTAGTGGTGACAATAAATGAAAAAATCCAGCCATAGACTTTATTTTTATAAGCAACAAAATTATTCCATTCAAACGTCGCTATAAGCAATACAACAGCTAAGCCGAGGGTAAAACCCTGAGTAGAAGCATAAAGCAGAGACAAAATAACAAGAGGAATTAAAATTGCTGCGGTAATAATTCTTTGTTTAAGCATTTTTCATTTCCTCAATTTGATCACCGGTATGCCCAAAACGACGTTGCCGTCCAGCAAATGAACTAAGAGCCTCATCAAAAGCCTGACGATCAAAATCAGGCCATAAGGTATCTGTAAAATACAGCTCACTATATGCCAGTTGCCAAATCAAAAAATTACTGATTCTTTGCTCGCCGCCAGTGCGAATAAATAAATCTGGTTCGGGTAAGTCACTCATTGATAAATGCTGCTGAATCATATCCGCGTCGATATCTTCTGCTTTAAGCGAACCTGATTCCACCTGCTGAGCAAGTTGTTTAACAGACTGAGTGATATCCCACTGGCCACCATAATTTGCAGCAATATTTAAAACGAGTGTTTTATTATTTTTTGTTAACTCTTGTGATTTTTTGATCTGTTCCTGAATTTTATTATCAAAAGCTGTAACATCACCCACAATTCTTAATTGCACATCATTCTTATTCAGTTTTTTAACTTCACGTTGAAGAGCAGCTAAGAAAAGTGACATTAACAAACTAACTTCCTTTTCAGGACGACGCCAGTTTTCACTTGAGAAAGCAAACAGTGTAAGGACTTTAATACCCTTCTCTGCACATGTCTGAATAACAGTACGAACTGTTTCTACACCCGCTTTATGTCCTGTAAAACGAGCAGCACCTCGTCTCTGTGCCCAGCGACCATTACCATCCATAATTATAGCAACATGCTCAGGAACATTTGTTACTGCAGGGATCGCTCCATCAGATGTAGCACTGTTATTTTCAGAGTTAGATGTCATGTAATTCTATCAGCAAGCATTTAAAAGAATTAACGAAAATTAAATTTCCATTAAATCTTTTTCTTTAACTGCAACAGCTTCATCAACTTGCTTAACATACTTATCTGTTAATTTTTGCACGTCATCCTGAGCTTGATGATCATCATCTTCAGTAATTTCTTTGTCTTTTAATAAAGATTTAACATCACTTAAAACATCACGTCTGATATTTCTAATCGCAACTTTTGCACCTTCACCTTCAGAACGAACAACCTTAATCATATCTTTGCGTCGTTCTTCCGTTAATGGTGGAAGTGGAATACGAATAAGTTCACCCGTTGTTGCAGGGTTTAGTCCCATATCAGAGTTCATAATCGCTTTTTCAATGGCCTGTACCATTGGTTTCTCCCATGGTGAAACACTTAAGGTACGGGAATCCAGAACTGAAACGTTGGCAACCTGACTTAGCGGAACTTCTGAACCATAGTACTCAACAGTAATATGATCGAGTAAGCTGGTATGTGCGCGACCAGTACGTAATTTTGTCAGATCATTTTTCAATGACGCTACGCTTTTCCCCATACGGGTTTCAGCATCTTCTTTTAATTCATCAATCATTTTATGCTTCCCATCCTGTATTACTGAATGTTATTCAAATACTTAATTATTATTGCTAATTCTAACCTAGCCTTTATTTTCTACAATAGTGCCTTCATTTTCACCATGCACAACCCGCATTAAAGCACCTTCTGCTCCCATATTGTATACAATTACAGGAATATTATTATCACGACATAATACAATCGCTGTGGTATCCATAACACCTAATTTATTTTCAATAACCTGGTCATATTCTAAAAAGTCATATTTTTCTGCCGTGGGATCTTTTTTCGGATCAGCAGAGTAAACACCATCAACATTGGTGCCTTTTATGACTACATCACAATTCACTTCTATTCCACGCAAACTGGCTGCTGTGTCTGTGGTAAAAAATGGATTACCGGTGCCTGCTGCAAAAATCACAACACGTCCTTTTTCTAAATGACGGACTGCACGACGGCGAATATAATCTTCAGCTACATTATGAATAGGCAATGCTGACATAACCCGAACTTTTAAATCATGTCGTTCCAGTCCATCTTGTAATGCCAGCGCATTTATAACAGTAGCAAGCATACCCATATGATCTGCAGAAACACGCTCCATACCACTTGCAGATAAATTTACTCCGCGGAAGATATTGCCTCCGCCTATAACCATAGCCACTTGAATGCCATTATCAATTAACTCTTTTACTTCTACTGCGACGCGATCGATTACACCAGGATCAATACCAAAGTCCTTATCGCCCATTAAGGCTTCACCACTGAGTTTAAGTAAAATACGTTGATAACGAAATTTGCTGGCCATAATTTTTTATCCGTATAAAGTTTTTATTATTGTGTACTTAATATATTAGCAACTGACTAAAAAATGGCCTCTAGTGAGGCCATTTAGATGTTACTTAATTTGCGCCATAACTTCATCCGCAAAATTTTCTTCTTTTTTCTCTATGCCTTCACCAACTTCAAATCGAACAAAACGTTTAACTGAAGCATTGTTAGCTTTAAGTAATTGTTCAACTGTTTGATCCGGGTCTTTAACAAAAGGTTGTCCTAATAATGTGACTTCTTTAAGGAATTTTTTGATACGACCTTCAACCATTTTTTCAATGATGTTTTCAGGTTTGCCACTTTCAGCGGCCTGTGCAGAGAAAATTTCACGTTCTTTATCAAGAGCATCTTGAGATACATCTGCTTCTGATACACAAACAGGTTTGCTCGCAGCAATATGCATCGCGATGTCTTTACCCAGTGCAGCATCGCCACCTTCAAGTTCAACCATAACACCAATGCGTTCACCGTGTTGATAAGTACCAATCACATCCGCATTTTCAATCACTTCAAAACGGCGTACGCTCATATTTTCACCGATCTTAGCAATCAGTTCTTTACGAGTATCTTCAACAGATGTTCCACTTGCTAATGGTAGCGTTAATAATGTTTCAATATCCGCAGGTTTGTTTGCTAAAACACAATCAGCAATAGAGTCAACAAACTCAATGAAGTCATCACCTTTAGTAACAAAGTCAGTTTCACTGTTTACTTCTACAATAATTGCATTTTTATT
>DAOVYB010000092.1 GCA_030635835.1 Gammaproteobacteria bacterium | reverse complement strand
GTGAAGCACTAATCACTATACCCGCCTGAGCATTGAGAGTTCGTGTTAACTGAGCGATTGCAGGTGTTGGCATAGGACCTAATAACTGGATATCGACTCCCGCAGCTGATAAACCGGCTTCAAGTGCAGATTCAATCATGTAACCTGAAATACGTGTGTCTTTACCAATAAGAATTTTACTGCCTTTTTCAGCTCCTAATACCCGGCCAGCCGCCCAACCTAACTTAAGCATAAAGTCTGGTGTGATAGGATAGGTTCCGACTGTGCCACGAATACCATCTGTACCGAAAAACTGTTTTTTCATAATTATCCCAATACTGCTTTATCTTATGTTGCTGCTTTAACTGCCTGGCATAACTTTAAAGCATCTACAGTTGCTTTTACATCATGAACGCGAAGTATGTTTGCATTCATCCATGCTGCTAATGTTGCCAGTGCTACACTACCATATAACCTATCTTCAACGGGTGCATTATCTAATACCGCAGCTATCATGGACTTACGTGAGACGCCGACTAACACCGGTAACTCAAGATCTATAAAGCTATTTAAATGCTTAAAGAGTGACAGGTTATGCTCTAGCGTTTTACCAAAACCAAAACCCGGGTCAACAATAATATTCTCGCGTTTAATTCCTGCAACGACACAAGCATTAACTCGCTGCATAAGAAATTCTTTAATTTCCTTTACAACATCTTCATAAACCGGGTTACGTTGCATACTTCTGGGCTGCCCCTGCATATGCATAAGACAAACCGGCACATCCAGTTTTGCGGCTGTTTCGACTGCGCCTTCGCTTCGTAAAGCATTCACATCATTGATCATTGATGCGCCGGCAGAAACAGCTTCTTGCATCACTTCTGCCTTACTTGTGTCGATTGAAACAGGTATATCCGTCACTTCGCGAATCGTTTTAATAATAGGAATAACACGCTGACATTCTTCATCAACTGAAACAGCTGTAGCACCAGGTCGAGTAGATTCACCACCAATATCAATAATTGCAGCACCATCTGAAATCATTTGATTAACGTGTTCAATGGCACTCTTGTGATGAATAAAATTTCCACCATCAGAAAATGAATCTGGTGTTACATTTAGTATTCCCATAACAAGAGGATACGGTTTAGTAAAAAGTGATTTCATGTTTTATCTAATTAATTGCGACGATATATAATCTATTATAGAAAATATTTAACAAGCTACATTTATTGTTTAGTAAAACTTTAATTATCAGGTTAAACAGTTTTCCACAAAAAAGCCCCGCATTGCGGGGCATTTTATTTAACACTAATTTATTTAGTGCTCACCAGCCGTACCACCAATTTGGCTATCTGATGATGATTTATCTTCTTCAGCAGATTCCGTTGTATTTTTATTATCACTGCCACTTGAACTATCATCCCATCCTTGTGGAGGTTGAGGTTCTTTACCATTCATAAGGTCAGTAATCTGATCTTTATCGATAGTTTCATACTTCATTAATGCATCAGACATGGAATGAAGAATATCAACATTTTCTTTAAGAATTTTTTCAGCTCGCGAATAATTCCGATCTACAATGTTACGAATTTCTTCGTCAATAACATGAGCTGTTTCATCTGAAAGGCTCTTATGTTGTGTAACTGATTTACCGAGGAACACTTCACTTTCTTCTTCGCCAAACACCATAGGTCCTAATTTATCTGATAAGCCCCATTGTGTAACCATATTATGTGCAAGTTCTGTTGTGCGTTGAATATCATTCGATGCACCTGTCGTCACTTTGTCTGCACCAAAAATAAGTTCTTCAGCAATACGTCCACCAAACAAACTGGAAATCTGACTTTCTAATCGTTCTTTAGAGTAACTGTAACGATCTTCTTCCGGTAAGAACATGGTGACACCTAAGGCACGACCACGTGGAATGATCGAGACTTTATAAACAGGATCATGTGAAGGTACTTTTAAACCTACAATAGCATGACCGGCTTCATGATAGGCAGTGAGTTTTTTCTCATCTTCATTCATTACCATCGAACGACGTTCTGCACCCATCATGATTTTATCTTTGGCTTTATCAAACTCGTTCATTTCAACTAAACGTTTGTTATAGCGAGCAGCAAACAAAGCAGCTTCATTCACCAGGTTCGCTAAATCTGCACCAGAAAAACCCGGGGTACCGCGCGCAATAACTTTTGCATCAACATTATCTGAGATGGGCACTTTACGCATGTGTACTTTTAAGATTTGTTCACGACCTAACATGTCAGGTAATGGCACAACCACCTGGCGATCAAAACGACCAGGACGAAGTAATGCAGGATCAAGTACATCAGGACGGTTAGTTGCCGCGATTACGATAACGCCTTCATTTCCTTCAAAGCCATCCATTTCAACCAGCAACTGGTTTAATGTTTGTTCTCGCTCATCATGACCACCGCCTAAACCAGCACCACGATGGCGACCGACTGCATCGATTTCATCAATAAAGATGATACATGGAGCACTCTTTTTCGCTTGTTCAAACATGTCACGTACACGAGAGGCACCAACACCAACGAACATTTCAACAAAATCTGAACCTGAGATTGTGAAGAAGGGTACTTTTGCTTCACCGGCAATCGCTTTTGCCAATAATGTCTTACCGGTACCTGGTGAACCCACCATTAAGATACCACGGGGAATTTTGCCACCAAGTTTTTGGAATTTACCCGGGTCGCGTAAGAACTCAACGAGCTCACCCACTTCTTCTTTTGCTTCATCAACACCAGCGACATCATTGAAATTGATTTTAATTTGATCTTCGCCTAACAGACGCGCTTTACTTTTACCAAAAGACATCGCGCCGCCTTTGCCACCACCTTGCATCTGACGCATAAAATAAAGCCAGATTCCGATAATAATTAAGAACGGGAATGAGGAAATAAAAATCTGCATCCAGACTGACTGTTCTAAAGGTTTCGCCTTGATTACAACGCCACCTTTTAACAGGTCACCAATCATTGCTTTATTATCCGTTTCCGGACTGTAGGTGCTGAATTTTGAGCCACCTTGCAATGTCCCGGTAATAACACGTCCGGTTAGCATCACATCTGTGACCTGATGAGTCTGAATACTTTTAATAAATTCAGAATAACTGATTTCCTGAGTCTGTTTATTATTTGTCAGATTACTAAAAACTGACATTAAAATAACGGCAACAACTACCCATAAAATGATGTTTTTGACTAAATCGTTCAATGTTTTTCTACCTTAAGTCGAGCTTGCAAAAATTCAAACTTTGTTAATATTATCGTTTCTTAAACTGCTTCGCCAATAAATAAATTTCTGACGAACGCGGCCTTGATGCTTTTGGTTTACGTACTATGATTTTAGCAAAATGCTGACGTAATTCCTTCTTATATTCATCTAATCCTGAACCAGTAAACACTTTTGTTAAAAAGCTTCCTCCTGGTTTAAGGACATTTTGTGCAAATTCCAGCGCTAATTCAGCCAGATACATCATTTTAGGCTGATCAACCGCCTTCATTCCACTTATATTGGGGGCCATATCAGAGATTACAAGGTCTACCCATTTACCATCTAATTCTTCAATTAGAGCATCATAAGAGGATTGCTCAGTGAAATCCCCCTGAATAAAAGTGACATCTCCCAAAGCATCCATTGGCAGAATATCTAATGCAATAATTCGGCCAGAATCACCTAATCGCTTACTCAACAATTCACTCCAGCCGCCCGGTGCCGCGCCTAAATCAACCACGGTCATCCCTGGTTTGAGTAGCTGATCTTTATCGTCCATTTCCATGAGTTTATAAACGGCACGCGAGCGATAACCTTCTTTTTGTGCTCGTTTAACAAACTCATCACTAAAATGTTCGGTTAACCACTTATTACTTGTTTTTGATCTGGCCATATTCTAATTACTATTTCTCTATTTTGGATTGTACTCAGGGCAAGCGCATATTAAAAAAATGATAAATTTAAGGCTCATTGTCATTGCGAGGGAATTAAATGAACTCTGCAATCTCTTGGTAAATGCCATTTTTCTGGAGATTGCTTCGCTTCACTCGCAATGACAGGGACTTAGAGTGAAAATATGCCATGAAATATGCATATTTATCACTTTCAAACTTATAATGCGCTTGCCCTGGGGTGAGACTAATTATACGTGATTTATCGGCATTTACACGGTAAACTGTGCGCCCTTCGGCTTTTCAACTATTGGATTTTCCCATGAGCACAAACATGAGCATTACTGACAAACAAATTTTATTTTTACGTAAAAGTTGTCACCACATTAAACCCATTGTTACCGTTGGTGGTGCGGGTTTAACAGAAAATGTCATGTCAGAAGTTGATCTTGCTCTGAGCCATCATGAATTAGTTAAAATGAAAATTAACACTGGTGATAAAGATGAGCGTAAAGCCATGATTGAAAAAATTATCGCTGAAACAGGTGCGGTGTTAGTTCAAACTATTGGTCATACTGCGAGTTTTTATCGTGAAGCGGATGAGCCTGTGATTAAACTGCCTAAAATTTAAAATATTTTTAACAAAAAACTACACTAAAATCATCAGTTTAATTGTAGGTCGGCTTTCAAGCCGACGCAGCGGTAAGCTAATACACAAAGCTAATAATTAAAAACAGTTCTTAATAACAATATAACTTGATGTTTTAATATTAGCGTTGGCCTGAAGGCCAACCTACAAAAACCTTTGCGTTTCTTTGCGTCTTTGCGTTGAAATCTCTTGATTTTAAAGTCTTTTGATTTATTTTCTACTTAAGCCAAAAACTACCAACGCTAATCCCGCAAGACTATTGATTAAAAACAGTACCGAAGCCGCACCGTGCAAACGGCCAAACTGGGCTGCATTTACGTCCGATAAACCTGCTGTTTTTAATTCAACTATCATCGGTGTTAAAACAAACTGACTGATAATAGTAATTATCAGCATTACTGTTATACCCCATAACTGCCAATGTTTGGTATTAAATCCTTGCTTCACTAAGATGTTAATAATTAAAGCAACAGCAGAGAATATTCCAATATAACTAATAATAGAAAATAACTGACCTGCAACATTTCCTGCTACAGGTTTATCTAACATTTGAAATAATACAGG
>DAOVYB010000028.1 GCA_030635835.1 Gammaproteobacteria bacterium | reverse complement strand
GAGGTACACAGAGTAAAATATTAAAGAAAACCTCTGTGTACCTCCGTGACCTCTGTGGTAAATTGTTTTAATAGAATTTAAGAATAAAATTGGAGAGTAGAATATGGCCAGGGGTGTGAATAAAGTAATTTTAATTGGTAATTTGGGACAGGATCCAGAAGTGAAATACATGCCAAATGGCAATGCTGTTGCAAATATCACTGTGGCAACGAGTGAAAGCTGGAAAGACAAAAATACAGGTGAGCAGGTAGATAAAACTGAATGGCACCGGGTGGTGTTCTTTCGCCGTTTAGCTGAAATTGTTGGTGAATATTTAAAGAAGGGTTCTAAAATTTATATTGAAGGTAAACTTCAAACGCGTAAATGGCAGGATAAAAATGGAGCTGATCACTGGACTACAGAAGTTATCGCCAATGAAATGCAAATGTTAGATTCTCGTGGCGGTGGTAGCAGTGACTTTAATCAAAGTCAGGGAGCGCCATCACAATCAGCACCTCAGTCAGCGCCATCTCAGGCTGCACCAGCACCGGCAAATAATGATTTTGATGACGACATCCCTTTTTGAAAATTGAGCCACAAAGGACACGAAGAACACTAAGATAAAAAAATATAAACCACTGGGGACACGGGGAACACGGGGATAAAAAATAAAAAACTTTTCCCAGTGAACCTGTGTGGCCTTATATTGTTGAAAACAATATGAGGTTATGCTCTTGGGCGTTCCCCGTGGTTCAATCTTTTCTTTTTCCTTCTTTTCTTCGTGTTCTTCGTGTCCTCGGCAACTGCTCCTGCGTTGCTCTACCTCCTGCGTCCATGCAGTCGTTGGTGGCTAATCTGTCTTTACGATAGGTAGCTCAAAATAAAAAGTTGTTTCTTCTCCTTCAACACTTTCAAAACCAATTTTTCCACCAAGCCTTTCCATAATCATTTTTGAAATACTAAGTCCAAGTCCTGTTCCACCTACCTGACGGGTATCGCCGCTGTCTGACTGAGTGAATTTATCAAATAGTTTTTCCTGAAATTCCTTAGGGATTCCATGACCATAATCTTTTATATTAACGCGTAGCATATGATCGTTAACAGTTGTGAAAATTTCTACGGGAATATTCATGGGAGAATATTTTGCGGCATTTGATAGTAAGTTACTCATTACCTGAGTAAGGCGATCTTTATCCGCGTATACGATAATTTCATTATGACATTCAGTACACTTGAAAGTCGTATTGTATTTTTCAGCATATTGTTGATTAATCTCAATGGTGTTTTTTATAAATTCTTTAATATTTAGATTTTCATAATTGAAATTTATTTCACCGGATTCAAGTTTAGAAACATCCAGAATGTCATTAATTAAGGTTAATAAACGTTCTACATTGCGATTGGCTACATCAAGCATCGTATTTGCTTGTTCAGGAAGATCCAGTTCCAGACCTTTTGTTACGATATCTAATGAACCTTTAATAGCGGTAAGTGGAGTACGTAATTCATGACTGACAGTGGCGATAAATTCACTTTTTAATTTATCCACTCTTCTGCGTTCTGTGATATCTCGTAATACACCTGTAAAAAGAAGCTCGCCATCAATTTTATTTGCGTTAATTGTTATTTCAATAGGAAAGCGGGAACCATCTTTTTTTAAGCCGTTTAATTCACGGTTTTTACCAACAGTTTTTGAATTACCCAGTTTAAATTTTGAAATATATTTATCATGGTGAGCTGACATATCCTGAGGCATAAGTTTGTTAATGTTTTCACCAATGATATCTTTCGCTTGATATTGAAAAATATTTTCTGCTCCGGGGTTAAATGAGTTAATGATACCCTTTGTATTCATGGTGATAATTGCATCTGGAGCAGTTTCCAGAATCGCGCGTGTCATTTTTTCCTTATTTGTTATTTCATTAAGCGTTGATTGTATTTTGACTCGCATTTGATCAATTGAACTTGTTAACAAACCTATTTCATCTGATGTTATTTTTGGCAATTTAGTTTGGTACTCTCCTTGTGAAAATTGAGATGTTATATCCTTTAATTTTATAATGGGTGCATATATCCATTTAGTTTGTATAATAAAAAGAATTGTTGCGATAATACTGAAAAGAAAAATTGAAAAAATTTGTATTTTATAAATACTTTCAAGCTCTTTATTTTTTGCACTTTCCCAGTCAGTATATAATGTAATATAACCAAAAATTTCATTGTTCTCTTCAATAGTGACATTGATTTTAGTAATCGTATTTGTCATTTTTGGGTTGCTACTGAATATAGGGTAGAGTTGTTTTTTATCCGGGTCATAGAGCTGGATATATCGCCATTCGTTTTTATGAATAAGTAATGAATGTTCGAAGACTGTATGTAGCTCAGCTAAATCATTCGCTAAAATATTCTGAATAATACTGGGTGATAATGTTTTAATTAGGTTTGTTTGGCTTTCAATAAATTGTTGTTTTGCATTTTTTAATTGACTGGGCTGCCAAATTAAAAGCATGATAGCCGTGACAACTGCAAGCCCTATAAGCATAGGGATAAGCAGTTTTTCACGAATACCAAATCTTAATTGCATTTTTATTTTACGTAAAACTTATTAAGGTTAAACTTTTTAAGTGGTATGTAATCAGACATATTTGCATCACCAACTTTTTTCATCGGTATTTTTGCAAGCAATGAACGGCCTATCTCACTTTTGCCAAGCAATAAAAATGTTTCTTTAATTTTATTTTGTACTTCAACAGGAACACGAGGATGTGCAGCTAAAGGATGAGGAGCAACTTCAGGAGTACGGTGTAATATTTTTAATGCACCTTTGATGTTCTCTCTTTGTTGGTTTAATGTTTTTTGTACACCTCCACCTGCTGCTGTTTGTTTTACAACAACGTTGAGATAAACTGAACTGTGTGTTTTAACATAAACAGGATTGAATTTTATTTTAAAATCATTTGTTAAGTTTGCCCGCATTAATAATGATGCACCTAATGCGTTTGGTGCAGGGAAAGCAATTTTTGTCCCATCAAGGTCTTTTATTGATTTTATTTCACTATCTTGTCGAACTACCAGAATGCCATGAAGTTTTCTGCCATTGTCACGAACCAGTGGGATATAACCTTGCGCATCTTTTGCCAATAATATGTGGTAAGGATTCATATAGGCAAAATCAAATTTACCTGCATTAAACTCACTTTCAAAATCCGGAATAGTTGGTGAACCAATAAGTTTTAATTTGTAACCCGTGTTTTTTTCTATTTCATTAAGAATGGGGTTCCATATTTTTCGTATATGTCTAATTTCAAATTGAGGAACAATACCAATGGTATAAACCGGCTTTTTATCTGCATGGGCATTGATTGAAAAAAAAGTTGAGGTAAATAAAAGGGATACTAAAGCGAAGTTGTTTTTCATATTTGCCGTCCATTAACTTAGATGCTCATTAATAAGTTATATTATCGGCGTTTAATGATTTTAGTTTAATCGGTTTTAGAATGTTAAATAATGTTACAAGCCTGTAATAATTTAAAGGATATAAATTTGAAGAGTATTAATGGTTACGATTTACAGAAAAGTTAGCCAGAAAGATTAAGGCATCTTTATAACTTGAGTCATGAAGAAATTCGAGAGCTTCTATGGCCTGTTTGGCTTCATTTTTAGCACAGTCTGAAGTGTATTCAATTGCCCCGGACTGATGGATAGCCTCATGAATTTGTTCGATTTTATCTAAACCACCATTTTCGATCGCCTCACGAATCATAGTCGCTTGCTCACTTGTTCCATTTCGCATGGCATAGATGAGGGGGAGAGTCGGCTTACCCTCAGCGAGGTCATCACCGAGATTTTTACCCATGTCTTCAGCAGATGAGGTGTAATCCAGTACATCATCAATGAGCTGGAAAGCACAGCCGAGATGCATGCCATATTTTGCCATGGCCTGTTGTTCTTCTGGCGGACGATCACAAATGACAGCAGCCAGTTCAGAGGCAGATTCGAATAATTTAGCTGTTTTATTATGGATAACCTCAAGATAACGCTCTTCTGTGGTATCAGGATCATGACAATTGAGTAATTGCAGGACTTCGCCTTCAGCAATGGTATTTGTGGCTTTAGAGAGAATAGCCATAATAGACATGCGGTCAATTTCGACCATCATTTCAAAAGCACGGGAATAGAGAAAATCACCCACTAAAACGCTGGCAGCATTACCCCACAAGGCATTTGCAGTATCCTCTCCACGGCGTAAATCGGAGTTATCAACGACATCATCGTGGAGTAAGGTTGCAGTATGAATAAATTCAATAATTGCTGATAAATCAATGTGTTGCGAACCATTGTAGGCAAGGGCTTTGGCACTTAAAAGGTGGATAATCGGGCGTAGACGTTTGCCACCACTATTAATAATATGGCCGCCAATTTGATTAATGAGAACAACTTCAGAATGCAGACGGCTCTGGATACAGTTGTTGAGCTTGTCCATATCATCGGCGATTAGCTGGTTAATTTCATTAATCGTTGTAATTGTCATTGAGTTAATCAGTAATATTTTAAGTAGCGTGCATGCTAGGGGGCAGTGGTTATGCTGTCAAGCGGTCATATATAATTAAGAATGACAAAATTTAGTCGCAAATAGGTGAAAATTAAGCAAAAATCCTTTGACCAGCAGAGGGGGAACGGCTAAAATTCGCGTCCCTGTATTTGAGTGCATTACGTATTTGAATACAGATGGTTATACATCAAGAGATTTTAGAGATTCGGGCGTCATATGTTCGTTCGAATACAAGCAAATATCATTAGATTTTGGAGAAAGACATGTACGCGGTAATTGAAACCGGTGGCAAACAATATCGAGTCACTGAAGGCCAGTATCTCAAAGTAGAAAAACTAGGTCTCGAAGAAGGTGCTTCGCTTGAAATAGATAAAGTACTCATGGTTGCCAATGGCGATGATGTTAAAATCGGTGCCCCATATGTAGCTGGCGGTAAAGTGACTGCAAAAGTGAAAAGTGTTGGTCGTGGTAAAAAAATCCGCATCATCAAATTCCGTCGCAGAAAGCATTCTCGTACAACACAGGGACATCGTCAGTCCTTTACAGAAATCGAAATTACTGGCATTTCAGCTAAGTAATTCAGAAGAAAGATTGAGGAAATACAATGGCTCATAAGAAAGCAGGCGGTAGTACTCGTAACGGACGCGATTCGGTATCCAAACGTTTAGGTGTTAAGCGTTTTGGTGGTGAAAACGTATTAGCGGGTAACATTTTAATCCGTCAACGAGGAACTAAAGTTCATCCGGGTACAAATGTTGGTATCGGTAAAGATGATACACTTTTTGCTAAAGCGGACGGTGTTGTTCTCTTTCAGAAAAAAGGACCGAAGAATCGTTCATTTGTGAGCATTGTTCCTGCTGAATAAGCAACCCGAACAAGCTGACAAATAAATGCCCCGTCCTGGCAAAACCAGGACGGGGTTTTTTGTTTAGAAGCATAAAAAATTTCACCACGGAGGACACGGAGGTACACAGAGAAAGAATAAATGGTTTTTTGTTTTGACTTCTCTGTGTTCCTCTGTGACCTCTGTGGTTCATGGTTTTGATCTTTGTGTTTGGTATATGAAATGAAATTCGTTGATGAAGCGACAATTAAAGTAGAAGCTGGCAAGGGCGGTAACGGCATTGTGAGTTTTCGTCGCGAAAAATATATTGAGATGGGCGGTCCAGATGGTGGTGATGGCGGCGATGGCGGCAGTGTTTATCTGATTGGTGATGTTAATCTGAATACTTTAGTTGATTTTCGTTATTCCCGTCGTTATAAAGCTGAAAATGGTGGGCAAGGTGCTCGTCGTCGAATGACGGGTAAAGGTGGTGATGATCTCTTTATAAAAGTACCACTCGGTACCATGATCTTTGATAAAGAAACCGAAGAACAAATTGGTGATGTCACTGAAGCTGGTCAACTACTGTGTGTGGCTCAAGGTGGTTTTCACGGCATTGGTAATGTGCGTTATAAGAGCAGTACTAATCGAGCGCCACGCCAATGTAAACCAGGAACACCGGGTGAAGCACGAACACTAAGAATGGAAATGAAAGTGTTAGCCGATGTGGGTTTGTTAGGATTACCGAATGCAGGTAAATCAACCTTTATCAGCTCAGTATCCGGTGCACGACCAAAAGTAGCAAATTATCCATTTACCACACTCTATCCAAACCTTGGCGTGGTGAGTGTTGATGTCAGTCGCAGTTTTGTAGTGGCAGATATCCCCGGAATTATTGAAGGTGCGGCAGAAGGTGCCGGTCTTGGTATTCAGTTTTTAAAACATGTCTCTCGTACACGTTTGTTATTACATCTTGTTGATATAGCTCCACCAGATGAAAATGAAGATCCACTTGAAGCAATACGGGTGATTGAAAAAGAAATGGTGCGTTTTAGTCCTGAGCTTGCTAATTATGAACGTTGGCTGGTGATCAATAAAATAGACTTATTGCCAGAAGATGAACGTGATCAGGTTTGTGATGATCTTGTTAAGCGGTTGGAGTGGACTGGTAAGGTATTTAAAATTTCTGCTATAAGTAAACTTGGAACACAGGAACTGTGTTATAAAATAATGGACTATGTTGATGAGCAAAAAGAACAGGCTTTAATTGAAGAAGATTTGAAAGAAGAATAAAATCAAAACCATGAACCACAGAGGACACGGAGGAACACAGAGAAGTCAAAAAATAAAAAATCACAAGTTATTTCTCTGTGAACCTCTGTGTCCTCCGTGGTAAAAATGATTTTATTCTTTATGCATTTGTAGCATTATAATAGTTAATAAAATTATGACTAAACGACAACAAATTAAAAATACTAAACGCTGTGTTATCAAAATTGGTAGCGCATTGTTAACTAATGACGGTGCCGGTTTGAATAAAACGGGTATTGCTACATGGGTTGAACAAATTTCTGCGTTGCAAAAAAAGGGTATTGAAGTTGTTTTGGTTTCTTCGGGTGCAGTTGCTGAGGGAATGTCTCGTTTAGGTTTATCAAAACGGCCTGAATCTTTACATGAATTACAGGCCGCTGCGGCAGTTGGACAAATGGGATTGATTCAATCTTATGAATCCGCATTTTCAAAATATGATTTACATACCGCACAAGTACTTTTAACCCATGATGATTTATCTAACCGACAACGTTATTTAAATGCGCGTAATACTGTGCGTAGCTTACTCGATCTTGGCGTTATTCCTGTTATAAATGAAAATGATACTGTTGTTACAGATGAAATTCGTTTTGGTGATAATGATACCTTAGCGGCATTAGTAGCCAATCTTATTGAAGCCGACACCCTGCTGATACTGACAGATCAAAATGGTTTGTTTGATCGTAATCCTCGCGAATATAAAGATGCTAAATTAATTTCTGAAGCTTCTGCAACTGATAACTCTTTAGCTGCAATGGCTGAAGGTGGTGCGGGTACTTTGGGTCGAGGTGGTATGGCAACGAAGGTCAGTGCTGCCAAATTAGCTGCTCGTTCTGGAACAGCAACACTCATTGCCGCTGGACGTGAAGAGAATGTGATTCAGCGTTTATTCTCTGGAGAAGATATCGGTACTTTGCTTTATGCAGAGCAAACACCTGTTGCAGCACGTAAACAATGGTTAGCCGGGCACTTACAAATTCGCGGGGAACTTATTCTCGATAACGGTGCAGTAAAAAAACTGCGTGATTCGGGTAGCAGTTTATTAGCTGTCGGAGTGAGTGGTGTTCAAGGTGATTTTAGTCGTGGTGAAATTGTCAGTTGCGTCACTACTGATAGTGAAGAAGTTGCGCGTGGCTTAGTAAATTACAATGCTGCCGATGTAAATAAAATTAAAGGCAAAGCGAGTAAAGAAATTGAATCAATTTTAGGTTATGTTGATGATGCTGAATTAATCCATCGTGATAATCTTGTTTTAGTATAATACAGAAGTATTAATTTATATTATATTTTTGCATTCGACGCCAGAGTGTCGAACGATCTATTCGAAGTAACTGTGCAGCCTTTGCTTTGTTACCGTCACATTGTTTTAATGCTGCTTCAATATTACTTTTATCTTTATCGTTTTTTCTTCTTTCCTGAACCGAGCCATAAATATCGACTACTTCATCCTTCTTATACTCTCGAATATCTTGCGGTAAACTATCTACCCCAACCTGATTACCTGTGGCGCAAATGATGCCATGTTCGACCGCATTTTCTAATTCACGAACATTACCAAACCAGGGGTAGTCCATCATTAATCGCATTGCTTCATTTGAGCATTCAAGCTCAGCTGTATCATATCCTCTCGTTGCTAAACGCTGGCAAAAGTGATCAATTAATACAGGGATATCACCAGGGCGTTTTCGTAATGAAGGAATGGTTAAAGGAATAACTGCAAGACGATAAAACAGATCAGCACGAAATTCATCATTGTTAACCATTTCTTTTAAATTACGATTTGATGCTGAAATAATCCTGATATCAACCTTTATGGTTTTGTCAGAGCCAACCATTTCAAATTCCTGATCCTGAACTGCACGTAAAAGTTTTGCTTGTAAGTGCAAAGGCATTTCGGTGACTTCATCAAGAAACAGCGTGCCGTTATGGGCAGCCTGGAATCGTCCACCACGTTCCTGGCTAGCACCGGTAAAAGCGCCTTTAACGTGGCCAAATAATTCTGATTCAATTAATGACTCAGGAATCGCTGCGCAGTTGACTTCAACAAATGGCATATGTGAACGGAGGCTAAAACGGTGAATCATTCTGGCTAATTGAGTCTTACCCGTACCGGATTCACCTTGTAATAAGAGTGATGCATTGGTTGGTGCTATTTGATGAATACGATTAAGTATTTCCAGCATACGTGGATCGTTGGTGGACATGTCCTGTAGAGCGGGATCAAAAACGGCTTCAAGACGACGTTGTTCTGTTTTGTCCCTCACCATGATTAATCGCAATTTTTCATTTTTGACGTGGGTATTAATTAATCCACAATGAAACTGTAAATAACGAAAGCTATCACCAACTTCTACTTTGTGTTCAAAACGAACAAACTGACCGGTTGGCCTGCCTGCAGCATCCATTTCACCTGCATCAATGGCGGCACGGAGCATGGTTTTTTGCAGATTAAAATTACCTATTTCTCTAAGGCGGGTAACCGGTTCATTGTTCATAGCAAAAAGCTCCATTGCAGAAGGATTTTGGTAAATCACGTTACCGGTGGGATCAGCAATAATTACCCCTTCATCAATATATGAAACGATAGCTTCAAGAATAGGTGCAAGGCTGTTTTCATCCATAACCCCACTATAATGCCGTTTTCCCCTGTTCTGTTGCAACTATTATTTGTTGCGCAACGTGTTGCATTTGCTTAATTAAGTAAAAATTCCAATAGAGTCATAGGGTTAATTATAAAAACTGAGTGTTTCACCTGTGTATTAGCTGCAACACTATATAAAAAATACCAATAAAATCAATATGTTAGTTGTTGGCATAACTGTTGCTCTAAATTAAGTAAGTATATATAAAATAAAAAAATTGGGGTGGCGACAATGGCAGATATTTTCACAGAGCAATGGATGAATAAATTTAAGAATGAATGGAATAACGAGTCTGAAATGGTTAAGGAACTCTCAAATATAGATTTTAACTCCACGATTGCTTATGGCTTTGATGATGAAGATAACCCAAGAGGTGTTCTGGTTATTGAGAAAGGCAAAGCTGTTACAGGATCAAGTTATGAAGAACAAGATCTTAACTGGGATATACGAGCTTCAAAAGATAACTGGCAAAAATGGTTTAGCAACCCCCCTGGAATGATGGGGCTGGGTATTGCCTATACCGCACGTAGTATGAAATTCAATAAAGGTGATTACACCGCAATGATAAAGGATCCGCGCATGGCAGGACCGTTTGTTAAAAGTTTTGCTGTAATGGGGCGTGTTTAGAGGTTCTGAATTAAAAGTTTTATTTCGAAACAGCGGGAAGGTAATAAAATATTATGAAGCAGTTAATTCATAAAATTGGGTTTGTGATGATTTCTGTTCTGATAATTTCTCTTAGTGGAGAAAATCAGTTACATGCAGCATCATTCTCATCAAATGGCTATAACGGTTCGTATGGTGCGACTTTAAATCAGGCTTCGGTACCTGCTGCGTATCCAATGCAACCACAGATCATTACTGTTTCAAATACACAAACGGGTACCAGCATTGTTTTAGGGGGAACCGTTGTTCCTTTGCGTGAAGTGACGTTATCTGCTCAAATTCCTGGAAGAATAGAGTTTCTTGCCGGAATTGAAGGTGACTGGTTTCAGCCCGGGCAAGTCATTGCTGCTGTTGATGATGATGACTTGCAAGCAAAACGCCGACAGGCTATTGCGCATATTAATGGTCAGGTTTCAGCGGTACAAAATGCGCAAGTGCAATATTCACGAGAATTCTGGTCACCACAATCACGCAATATAGGTCGTATGCCGGGTATGGCATTACCTTCAATGTTTGATCAAATATTTACTCGCCCATGGGGAAGTGCAATGGGGATGGGTAATCCATTACTTGATCGTCAAGCGGATCTTTATACACAAAACAGTCAGTTAGGATTAGCGCGTAGTCAACATATTGGTGCGATATCACAGTTACAGGAAATTGATGCTAGCTTAAGAGATAGTAAAGCGGTTGCACCATTTAGTGGTGTTGTTGTTAAAAGATTGGTTGAAGTCGGTGATACGGTTCAGCCGGGGCAAGCATTATTTAAATTTGCAGATGCACGTTACTTACAAATTAAGGTGGAAGTTCCTGCCCGCCTAATGTCAGGTATACAACAAGATATGGTGGTTCCCGCCGTATTAGATGTTGGTAGTACACGTATTAGTGCGCGTGTTGCACAAATCTATCCAATGGCAGATCCAAGTCGTCATACCGTTACCGTTAAATTTGATTTACCCGAAGGTATTCCGGGTGGGCCGGGTATGTATGCCGAAGTCATGATTCCAGATGTAAATGCGCCGGTAAATATTTTACCTGTTATTCCAAATTCTGCCGTGGTGTGGAGAGGAAGTTTACCTGCCGTTTTTGTACTTAACGCTAAGAATCAATCTGAATTACGTTTACTACGTTTAGGTGAAGTAGTCGACAACACAAATATTACTGTTTTGTCAGGAATACGTTCGGGGGAACGTATTTATGCTCAACCAACTCCGGGCATGGCTTCAGGCTGGAAGTCTGGTGTAGCAAAACCTGATGAAACAAATCGCGGTGTAACTAATTAAGCGCGATTAAAAATTCAATAAGCAATACCAATAGGCATTTATTTGGGAAATATTGAAAGCATGAATGAACAGAATAACAATAATCATGATGATGAAGAATTAAATCCTGAGCTAGGGATAGCAGGACGTATTACTAAACAGTTTATTAATTCACCTGTTACTCCTTTATTAATGATGGCATTTCTTGCTATTGGTTTATTAGGTTTGTTTTTTACACCTCGTCAGGAAGATCCAAAAATATCTGTACCGATGGTGGACATCTATGTTCAGTATGCAGGTGCATCTTCACAACAGGTAACCAGTCTGGTTACAGATCCACTTGGTCGAATAATGAGTGAGATACCGGGTGTACGACATGTCTATTCAGCAACCCAACGTGGTGGCAGTGTTGTGACTGTACGCTTTGAAGTTGGTGAAGACATGGGTGACTCTATCGTTAAGGTGCACGATAAGATCCAGTCAAATCTGGATTTAATGCCTCCGGGTGTTGCAATGCCATTGGTTAAACCCGTTAGCATTGATGATGTGCCAACTGTAACCGTAACACTTTGGTCGAAAGATGTTGATGATGGTAATTTGCGAACGCTTGCTTTTGATGTTTTACAACGATTGGAAGAAGTACCTAATACAGGTAAAGGTTTTGTTGTTGGAGGACGTGCTGAACAAATTCGGATAGAAGTTAAACCGGAACGATTAACCGGTTACGATATTACGATAGCACAAATTGCACAAACTATTAGAACTGCAAATGCTGAATTACCTGCAGGTAATATTGAGAGCGGTAATCTGACCTATTCAGTTGTTAGTGGATCATTTTTAACTAATGCACAAGAGATTGCACGTCTTGTGGTGGGGGTGAAAAATGGTGTGCCAGTTTATTTGCGTGATGTTGCTTATGTTTATGATGGTCCGGAAGAAACAAAACGCTATGTTACTTTTGATAGCGGCTATTCCTATGCAAATAAAAATACTTATGCAAATAGTGAAGCTGCAGTCACTATAGCCATAGCTAAAAAAATTGGTTCAAACGGTGTTAGTGTATCAAAGAATATTTTAAAACGACTTGATGCATTAAAAGGAAATTTGATTCCGGATAATGTCAATATTGAAATTACACGTGATTATGGCAAGAGTGCTGATGAAAAAGTTAATGAGTTATTAACCGCTTTATTTGAGGCGGCTATTGCAGTAAGTATTCTTTGTTTAATTGGTTTAGGAATACGTGCTGCTTCTGTTGTTATCGTGATCATTCCGATTGTTGTTTTAATTACAATATGGTCGGCCTGGGTGATTGATTATACGATTGACCGGGTGAGTTTATTCGCTCTTGTTTTTTCAATTGGTATTCTGGTTGATGATGCAACTGTTGTTGTTGAGAATATTTTTCGACGCTGGT
>DAOVYB010000015.1 GCA_030635835.1 Gammaproteobacteria bacterium | reverse complement strand
TATTACTGTCTTTCGATGTTTCCCTACCCCAGTGGCCGTTTGCATATGGGCCATGTGCGCAATTACACCATTGGCGATGTGATTAGTCGCTATCAGCGTATGCAGGGTAAAAATGTATTACAGCCAATGGGTTGGGATGCGTTTGGTTTGCCTGCTGAAAATGCGGCTATCAAGAATAATGTGCCACCGGCTAAATGGACGCGTGAAAATATTGATTATATGCGGGCACAACTTAAACGTCTGGGTTTAGGTTATGACTGGGATCGTGAATTAGCAACCTGTGATCAGGATTACTATCGTTGGGAGCAATGGTTATTCACCAAACTCTATGAAAAAGGGCTGGTTTATAAAAAAACTGCGGGTGTGAACTGGTGTCCGAATGATTTAACCGTACTGGCGAATGAACAGGTGATTGATGGTAAATGCTGGCGCTGCGATACCGATGTGGAGAAAAAAGATATTCCACAATGGTTCATGAAAATTACTGATTATGCTGAAGAGTTGCTGGATGAATTAGATAACCTTGAAGGCTGGCCTGATCAGGTTCGTACCATGCAACGTAACTGGATTGGTCGTTCTCAGGGTGTTGAAATTAGTTTTGGTATTGCGGGCCGAGATGAAAAGTTAAAAGTTTTTACCACTCGTCCGGATACGTTAATGGGAGTGACTTATGTTGCGGTAGCGGCTGAACATCCTTTAGCAACAGAAGCGGCTTCGAGGTTTGATAATGTTGCGGCCTTTATAAAAGAATGTGCAAAAACTGATACTGCTGAAGCATCCATGGAAACCATGGAGAAAAAAGGTATCGATACCGGATTAAAAGCGATTCATCCCATAACGGGTGATTATGTTCCGGTGTTTATCGCTAACTTTGTATTAATGGGCTATGGCGAAGGTGCGGTAATGGCGGTGCCTGGACATGACCAACGTGACTGGGAGTTTGCCACGAAATACGGTTTATTAATTAGACAGGTTATAACTCCTATTGAAAGCGGATCTGATAAAGCAGAGTGTGATTTAACTAAAGCGGCTTTTACGGAAAAAGGAAAGTTAATTAATTCTGCTGAATTTGATGGCTTAACTTCTGAAGATGCTTTTGAAAAAATAGCAGACTGTTTAGATGCCAATAACAATGGTAAAAAGCGCACTACTTATCGTTTACGTGACTGGGGTGTTTCGCGCCAACGTTACTGGGGTTCACCGATTCCAATTGTTAACTGTGATAAGTGTGGTGAAGTCGCAGTTCCTGAAAAAGATTTACCAGTTGTGTTACCTGAAGACGTTGAGTTTGATGGTGTTGGTTCGCCGATTAAAAAAATGCCAGAGTTTTATGAAACGTCATGTCCATCTGGTGGTGGTAAGGCAACACGTGAAACCGATACCTTTGATACCTTTATGGAATCATCCTGGTATTACGCTCGTTATGCCTCAGCCGATAATAATGAAGCTATGCTGGATGAACGGGCAAATTACTGGTTACCTGTTGATCAGTATGTCGGTGGTATTGAGCATGCGATTTTACATTTACTTTATGCGCGTTTCTTTAACAAGTTAATGCGTGATGTTGGCTTAACCTCTAACGATGAACCGTTTGAAAATCTTTTAACCCAGGGAATGGTCTTAAAAGATGGAACTAAAATGTCCAAGTCAAAAGGTAACACCGTTGATCCACAAGGGCTGATTGAACAATACGGTGCAGATACTGCACGTTTATTTATGATGTTTGCCGCACCACCAGAACAATCTTTAGAATGGAGTGATACAGGTGTTGAAGGGGCTTCACGTTTCTTAAAACGTCTCTGGCGTCAGGTATATGAGCATGTTGAAGCGGGTAATGTAAATGCATTGGATGTGAATACGTTAAATGACAATCAAAAGTTAATACGTCGCCAGACTCATGAAACGATTTCAAAAGTCAGTGATGATATTGGCAGACGTTTTACTTTTAATACTGCCATTGCCTCTGTGATGGAGTTAATCAATGCGTTAGCGAAGTTTAAAGATGAGAGTGAGCAAGGCAAAGCAGTCATGCAGGAAAGTCTGCAAGCGATAATCCTGGTTTTATCTCCTATCGTGCCACACATTAGTCATGAATTATGGAAAGTGTTAGGGCAGGATAGTGAGCTACTGGATCAGGCATGGCCGAAAGTGGATGAATCTGCTTTAGTCAAAGACAGCTTACAAATTATTATACAGGTGAATGGTAAATTACGTTCACGTATTGAAGTGCCTGCAAGTGCAGATAAAACTGAAATTGAATCTGCTGCAATCAATGATGAAAATGTAAAACGTTTCACGGAAGGAAAGCAGGTTGTTAAAGTCATTGTTGTGCCAGGTAAACTGGTCAATATTGTCGTAAAGTAATCAGGTAAAATTTACGAAAATGAAATGTGTAAAAATGACAGCACTGTTTTTACTTAGCAGCTTAATTATTAGCTGTGGTTTTCATTTGCGTGGACAACAGGATATATCTGCTGTTTTACCTGAAGTGCATATTGTTGGTATAAATAAATATAGTCAACTTGGTCGCGAGCTAATAACTGCTTTAACAGATTCAAAAGTCAGTGTGTTAGATGAATCGAATACGTTGTTAACTATTACAAAAGATCAGATGTCAAAACGAGTGTTATCTGTTGATAGCGCAGGGCGTGCCAATCAGTATGAGTTGAGTTATCAACTTGGTTTTTCTTTAGTGAAAAAATCAGAACTTAAAACGCAGTCAGAAAAAAAGAAACCAGCTATTGTTGACTTGATTCCTGTTCAAACAATTATTGAAAAGCGTGAATATCTTTTTGATGCAAATTTAGTGCTGGCAAAAGCGGATGAAGAAAACAGGTTAAATAACGATATGCGTCAGGCTGCGATACGACAATTGGTTCGCCGTTTACAGTTTGCGTTAAAAAAACGACAGGCTGAGATTAAGTAAAATGAAATTAAATTTTACCCAACTTGGCTCTCATCTGACAAAAATATTACACCCTGTTTATTTCATTAGTGGTGATGAACCTTTTCAGGTTGATGAATCGGCTCGATTAATTCGTGAAGCGGCAAAAGCTCAGGGTTATACTGAACGTGAGGTTTACCATGTTGATCGCAGCTTTGACTGGGATCAGCTATCGCATTCCGCAGGCAGTATGTCGTTGTTTGCCGAGCGCAAGGTGATTGAACTGCGTATCCCGACTGGTAAACCGGGTGATAAAGGCAGTAAAGCCTTAGTCGCCTATACCAGTCAATTACCGGAAGATAATTTATTGCTGGTAGTTTCCGGTAAACTGGATGCAAGTCAGACAAAGAGTAAATGGTTTAAGGCGCTGGATGCAGCTGGTGCTACGCTTGCAGTATGGCCGCTTGAAATCCAACAGTTACCGGCATGGTTAAAACAACGTATGCAGTTACGCGGTTTGCAACCAACCGAAGATGCTTTAACGGTTCTGGCTGAACAGGTTGAAGGTAACCTGCTTGCAGCCGATCAGGAACTGGAAAAACTTCGCATGCTATATGGCGAAGCTACTATTACGGCAGAACAAGTTGTTGAAGCCGTGAGTGACAGCGCACGATTTGATGCCTTTGCATTAGTTGATGTTGCTTTACAAGGTGATGCAGCACGAGTTTCACGTATATTGCATGGCCTGAAAGGTGAAGGTGAGGATGTTTTACATATACTCGGTGCTTTAATGTACCAGCTACGTATGCTGGAAAAAATGTCGCGTGCCGTTTCCTCGGGACAACATCTTGAACAGGTATTTAGCCAGTATCGGATTTGGGATAAACGTAAAGTGGTGCTAAGTGCCGGACTCAGTCGACATGGGTTAAAACGCTGGCAGGCTTTTTTACTGGTAGCGGGACGAATTGAAAGAATGTGTAAGGGATTGGTCGTGGGCAAACCCTGGGATGAATTGCTACAATTAACACTTCGCATAGCGGGAGTGGCATTGTTCCCACTTACAGCAGAATCAATCGCAACACGATAAATTACTTGTCATTGCGACGACTGCATGGACGCAGGAGGTAGAGTAACGCAGGAGCAGTTACCGAGGGAATAAAATGACTGAAGTAATCTCATGATACTCGCACTAGGGTTGTGAGATTGCCGCGTCAGAACTGAAAAATACTTTTTCAGTCCTTCCTCGCAATGACATAAAGATTGAAATTTAATAGAAGATGAATGGTATGGACATAAAAAAATACATGAACGAGCTCGGCCAGCAGGCGCGCGCCGCTGCTCGCGAATTAAACCGGGCTAATACCGGGCAGAAAAATACAGCCTTATTGGCGATAGCCGATGCGATTGAAGCGCGTGCTGAAGAGCTCTTAGCTGCAAACAAAAAAGATATGGATGCAGGTGCAAAAAATGGACTTGATGAAGCCTTATTAGATCGTTTGGCATTAAATGATGAGCGAATTGCTGGGATGGCAGAAGGCATTCGCCAGATTGTTGCTTTAGCCGATCCTGTTGGCGAAATTACTGATTTAAATTACCGTCCAAGCGGTATCCAGGTTGGGAAAATGCGGGTGCCTTTAGGTGTTATTGGCATTATTTATGAGTCTCGTCCAAATGTTACGGCCGATGCAGCTGCGTTGTGTTTGAAATCGGGTAATGCTGCGATTTTACGTGGTGGCTCTGAAGCCATGCATTCAAATCAGGCCATTGCACAGTGTATTCATGATGGACTTGAAAAAGCGGGTTTAGCAAAAGCAACAGTTCAAGTGATTGAAACAACCGATCGTGCCGCAGTCGGTGAACTTATTACGATGAAAGATTATGTTGATGTCATCGTGCCACGTGGCGGTAAAGGTTTAATTGAGCGCATTAGTGCCGATGCGCGTGTACCTGTTATTAAGCATCTTCATGGTGTTTGTCATGTATATATTGATGATGATGCAAATTTACACCAGGCGGTTAAAGTTGCGTTCAATTCTAAAACTCAACGCTATGGTACCTGTAACACCATGGAAACATTACTCGTCAGTCAAACTGTGGCGGAAGATGTCTTGCCTGAATTAGGTAAAATGTATATTGATGAAGGTGTCGAACTACGCGGTTGTGAAATTACTCAGGAAATACTACCAGGTATAAAAGCGGCGACAGAAGAAGACTGGGATGAGGAATATCTTGCCCCAATTCTTTCTATTCGTGTCGTGGATGGTTTTGCTGAAGCGGTTGAGCATATCCATAAACATAGTTCGGGACATACCGAAACTATCATGACGGAGAATATTACGATTGCACGTCAGTTTTTGCTGGAAGTAGATTCCAGTTCAGTGATGATTAATGCTTCGACCCGTTTTGCTGATGGCTTTGAATATGGCTTAGGTGCGGAGATTGGTATTAGTACAGATAAAATTCATGCCCGTGGTCCGGTTGGTCTGGAAGGGCTGACTTCACAAAAGTATATTGTGATTGGTGATGGCCATATTCGTCAGTAATTTTTCATGATTGGTATTTTAGGTGGAACATTTGATCCTGTTCATTTTGGACACTTGCGTACTGCATTAGATGTACAGCAGTGCCTGTCGCTGGAACAAGTTCGTTTTATTCCCTGTGGTGAGCCACCACATCGAGTTGCACCTATTGCAGAACCTTTGCAGCGATTATCAATGGTGCGCGCTGCAATAGCCGGACAGGAAAAGTTTACGCTTGATGATCGTGAGATTCAGCGTAAAGGTCCTTCTTATATGGTTGATACCCTTACCAGTTTGAAGCAAGACTTTCATGACAAATCATTGTGCCTGATATTAGGTACAGATGCATTTAATGGACTAGATCAATGGTATCAATGGCAGAAAATTTTTGAACTTGCCAATATCGCTGTTATGCAACGTCCTGACATTAAAGGGCAAACTGAGTTAAACAAGAGGTTATTTCTGCAACTTAAGCATCGTTTTGTTGATGCTGATAACCTGGCAAAAAAACAACATGGTGGAATTTGTTTTGTACCTGTTACGCAATTGGATATTTCTGCAACAATGATTCGTCAACAATGGCAACAAGGTAAGGACATTCAATTTTTTTTACCGGAGTCAGTATTAACACTGCTCCGACAGCAAAATATTTATTAAGGTTAAACTATGAATAGCAAACAACTTTGTGAACTGGCAATTGAAGCTTTAGAAGATATTAAAGGTCACGATATTAAAGTCTTTGACGTCGTCAATAAAAGCAGTGTCACAGATATTATGATTTTTGCCAGTGGTAATACTTCACGGCAGGTTAAAGCTTTAGCGAACAGCGTCGCGGTTAAAGCAAAAGAGGCAGGAATGCCTGCTTTAGGTATCGAGGGTGATGAAACCAGTGAGTGGGTTTTAGTCGATTTAGGTGATGTTGTTGTCCACATTATGCAACCTGCAGTTCGTGAATTTTATAACCTTGAAAAACTATGGGGTGAAGATAGTCCAGCTGCAGCTGAAAAATAAAATATATTATGTTGATTCATCTTATTGCCGTCGGAACTCGTATGCCGGACTGGGTTGAGCAGGGCTTTGCAGAATACGCTAAACGTATGCCACCTGAAAGCAGAATCAAGTTAGTTGAAATTGCCGCCGGTAAACGTGGTAAAAACAGTGATATAAAACGCCTGACTCAGCAAGAAGGTGAAAAAATGCTTAGCGCGATTCCAAAAGGCGCAAAAGTCGTTGTATTAGATGTCCTGGGCAAAGCCTGTTCAACTGAAGAATTAGCGCAAGATTTAAAAGCCTGGCAAGCCTCAGGGCAGGATATCGCGATACTCATTGGTGGTCCGGAAGGATTGGCTGAAGACTGTTTAAAGCAAGCCCAGCAAAAAATCTCACTCTCGAAATTAACCTTACCGCATCCGCTGGTTCGGGTAGTGCTGGCAGAACAACTTTATCGTGCTTCAACCATTCTAAAAGGTCATCCTTATCATAAATAAAAGTCAAAACCTTGAACCACACGACTGCATGGACGCATTAGGGCAGGACGCCCGTAAGTAGAATAACGCAGGAGCAGTTATCGAGGAGGTAGAGCAACGCAGGAGCAGTTGCCGAGAGGACACGAAGGACACAGAGTTTTAAAAATATGGTTGCTTGCTTTTTTATTTATTTACCCTGAAAAAACATATTCATCTATATTTTAAGAAATGCATTTAAAATTTCCGTGTTCTTCGTGTAGCAGGCTTTTCTCTGTGGTTAAAATAAAAAATATGATATGTTTTCATAATGGTTACCGAAATTGAGCTTTATCTGGCATCCCAATCTCCCCGTCGTCGTGAACTGCTTATTCAAATAGGAATTGCGTTTGATGTTATTGCGGTTGATGTCGATGAAACAGCCAAAATTGATGAAAAAGCAGAAGATTACGTGCTGCGCTTAGCTCAAGAAAAGGCACTTGCGGGCTGGAACAGTGAAAAAGAAAAAATTATTCCTGTTTTAGGTTCCGATACTGCCGTTGTAATTAATGGTCAAATCTTGGGTAAACCAGAAAATCATGATGATGCTAAAAGAATGCTGAAACTGCTTTCTGGTAAAATTCATCAAGTTATGACTGCGGTAGCATTAGCCAAACCCGCTATAAATTCCAATAAAGCAGAACTGAGCAGCGTTATTAGTGTCAGTGATGTGACCTTCAAAGTATTATCGGCAGATGAAATAGCGCAGTATGTACTCTCAGGAGAGAGTGATGATAAAGCAGGTTCTTATGCCATTCAGGGGCTGGCCGCGGCATTTATCACCCATTTATCGGGTAGTTATTCCGGAGTGATGGGATTACCCCTATATGAAACTGCTGAACTTCTGAATAAAGCAGCTATCAGCACAGATTCCTTAGTAGTATCATAGGCTTAGGATTAATTAAAGGACAGTTATGAGCGAAGAATTACTAATAAATGTAACCCCGCAGGAAACGCGCGTAGCCTATGTTGAAAATGGCATGTTGCAGGAAGTGCACATTGAACGTGAGCGTAAACGTGGTCTGGTGGGGAATATATATAAAGGTAAGGTTTGCCGTGTCCTACCCGGTATGCAGGCGGCTTTTTTAGAAGTTGGGCTGGAACGTACCGCATTTTTACACGTTTCGGATATCGCCCAGCCAAATGGCAAAAATGGTGATGGTGGTGCACCCTCTGACATTATTATGGAACTGTTACGTGAGGGGCAGGAACTACTGGTGCAGGTGGTTAAAGATCCTATGGGTACGAAAGGTGCGCGTTTAACGACACAAATTTCTTTTCCATCCCGTTATCTTGTTTATATGCCGGGTATTTCACATATTGGCATCTCACAACGCATTGAAGATGAATCTGAGCGTCAAAGGTTAAAGGATACGATTGCTGAATTTTCAGATGAATTTGAACAAGGTGGTTATATTGCAAGGACAGTCGCAGAAGGCATAAGCAAAGAAGCCATTTATAAAGACATGCAATTTTTGCAAAAAATCTGGATGACTATTCTTGAAAATAGTCGCAGCTCAAAAGCCGGAAGCTTAATTCATGAAGACATGAATTTAGTGATGCGAACCATGCGTGATCTAAGTGGTATCGATATTGAAAAAGTAAGGATTGATTCACGCTCAACATATGAACGGGTGCAAAAGTTTGCCGGTAAGTTTATTCCGGAATTAGAAAATCGAATTGAACATTATCCCGGTGAACGCCCTGTTTTTGATCTTTATGGTGTTGAAGATGAAATACAAAAAGCATTAGAGCGCAAGGTACCACTTAAATCGGGAGGTTATTTGATTATTGATCAAACTGAAGCTATGACAACGATTGATGTTAACACCGGAGCATTTGTTGGACATCGAAATTTAGAAGAAACTATTTTTAAAACTAATCTTGAATCTGCTCAGGCAATTGTACGGCAACTACGCTTACGTAATTTAGGTGGCATTATAATTATTGATTTTATTGATATGTCAGATGCCGAACACAAACGACAAGTATTACGTGCATTAGAAAAATCTCTTGATAAAGATCATGCGAAAACGAATGTCTGTGATGTTTCTTCATTAGGGCTTGTTGAAATGACACGCAAGCGTACACGCGAAAGTCTTGAACATATTTTGTGTGAACCTTGTCCGTGTTGTAAAGGCAGGGCATCGTTGAGAACACCTGAAACAATTTGTTATGAAATTTTTCGTGAAATTATCCGCGAAGCACGTCAGTTTGAAGCGCAGGAATTTCTTGTGCTGGCTGCTCATCCGGTTATCGATCTTATGTTAGATGAAGAATCAACCAGTATCGCTGAACTTGAAGAGTTTATTGGTAAACCAATTCGTTTTCAGGTTGAGACGGAGTATAACCAGGAACATTTTGATGTCGTATTAATGTGAGGTCATTGCACGAATGCTACGAAGCCAGATAACTGCGTTTACCCTCTACAATATAGTTACCTGTGGGGCACTACGAAAACCTCTTCAAAATGCTCATGTACTTATTGTACATTCCGCTTTTTCATCGGTTTTACCCACATGGACGTGGGTAAGGGGCGTGAGCAGGAGCGGAAGCTTTGCCTTGTTCTCTGGCTTCTCGCTATCCGTGCAAAGTCCTCAATGTGATGATTAATATCATTTAGTAAATTCTGATGGCAAAAACTCACCCATTATTTCATAAATTTAAATCTGTAGTTGGCTACAGTATTGCTATTATTGTTATCGTTATTGCATTAGCTGTTTCTGGTCTGCGGTTTATATTAACAACAGCAAATTTATATCAAAGTGAAGTTGAACAACTTGCCTCTAGTTTGTTAGAGCAACCAGTTAAAATTGGTAGCATGGATGCGAAACTTAGTGGATTAGTCCCCACTCTGGTGTTTCATGATGTACAGCTAATTTCTAAGCAAACAAATAAATCTTTATTTTCTCTTTCACATATTGAAGTCGGACTTTTAATTAAGGATCTTGTCTGGCAACAAAAAATAACACCTGCACAAATAACAATACGAGGTATGAATCTTCATGCTACCCGTACAGTAGAAGGCAATATAAAAGTTAAAGGTGTGGATTTAGAAAGTTTGAGTAAAGCAGAAGATAATGAATCTGATTCATTATTAAATAACTGGTTATTACAACGAAGTGAAATAGCGCTGGAAGAAAGTACCATTACCTGGAAGGATGACCAGAATGCCGGGCTGACATGGTTTTTTAATGATGTGAATTTTTTATTAAAAAACTCACATCAGCGTCATCAATTATTATTGTCAGGTAAATTACCTAATGTTTTAGGTGATGAAATTAAAATCGCTTTTGATTTGGTAGGTAAACTTGATTCCCCTGCGACTTGGAATATAAAAACATTTGTTGAGAGTAAACGTTTTAATATTATTCCCCTTCAAAAATATATTAAACACCCTAATTTTGAATTAACAAATGGGGTTGCAGATATAAAGTTATGGCTTGACTGGAAAGAAGAAAATATAAAACAGCTAAGTGGCGATGTTAATTTATACGATTTTTCATATCATATTGATGAAAAGGAAGTTGTGTCGTTAAAATATGTTTCCGGCTTATTTGATTCTTACCTTGATGAAGAGGATATGTGGAATATCAGTGTTGATAAATTCCATTATGTAAATAAAAATGAAATATTAAGCGAATCGAAATTCTCTCTTGCTTTCAATAACAATAAAAAAATTGAAAAAGTATACATTAAAGCTAACCAGTTAAAGCTGGGCATACTGTCAAAAATCGTCACCGATAACCATTTACTTAATAAGAAAAATGAAGATTGGGTTAAGCATCTGAGTGTTCATGGAGATATACATAACTTATATGCGGTATGGCAAGATAATGAAGTTCTTAAACTTGATACTGATTTTAGTGACTTTAGCATTAATTCATTAAAAAACATTCCTAAACTCGAGTCCTTATCTGGTAGTGTAGTATATGAACATCAGGAAGGCGCTATTAAAATTCATTCAAAAAACGCTTTAATTGGATTTCCTGATTTATTTCGTGATGACTTCAAGCTAACTAATCTTAGCGCCGATATCGACTTTTCAAATACGGCGCAAGGAATGCTTTTTGATATTAAGAATTTAACAACACAAAATAATGAAGCAAATACGAGTTCATCGGCAAAACTCTGGATGCCTAAAAGTGATGCCTCGCCACACCTTGATCTGCAAATGTATGTGTCAGACGGAGATGTATCAAAAATATCACATTATTTGCCAGTCAGTATTATGGATAAATCATTAGTTAACTGGCTTGACCATGCATTATTAAAAGGCAAAATTGATAATGGCACGGTTGTTTTTAATGGAAATTTAAACGAGTTCCCGTTTAAAAAGGATGAAGGTGTATTTTCTGTTGCGGTAAACACGTCCGGCTTTATGATGCATTATAAAGACGGCTGGCCAAGAATTGAGAATGCAAAGATGCAGGGTGTATTTACCGGGTTAGGAATGAAACTTCATCTTATATCCGGTGAAGTAGAAAATAACTTAATACATGAATCTTACGCGGTGATCCCTTCTTTTTCCAATGCTGAGTTACAGTTAAATATGGCAATGAGTGGTTCTACTCAAAATACAGTAAACTACCTGGTTAATAGCCCAATTTTACCTGATGCAAAGAAAACAATTAACTCAATGCGTCTGCAGGGAACTATTGATACAACAATAAAGATAAATATTCCTTTAAATGATGCTTTAGCTAAGAAGAAACCATTAACATATTCCGGAGAAGCAAAATTACATGATGCTTCTTTATTTATGCTTGATGATAAAATTGATATTACCCACGGGGATGGAACGGTAGTCTTTACTGAAAAAGGCCTGTCGAGTGAGAATTTATCCGCTAATATTTTAGGTGAAAAAGCCCTTTTATCACTTGAATCTTCAGCAAAAACTAACAGTGTAAAAGTCCTGATTGATGGGAAATTTGAACCTGATATTCTACTGAAAAGATTTGAATTACCTGGTGCAGATAAAATCTCCGGTAAAACTTCATATACCGCCAGTATGAATTTTCCTGAAAAGAGTTTGAAAAAACGCTACCCAACATTAAATTTAAATAGTGATTTGTATGGCGTAAAAAGTAATTTACCAGATTTTTTTTACAAAAGAAAAAATGCACGCTATAAATCTAATTTTAATGTTTTGTTTACAGGTAATAACAAAACCCGATTGGGTGTTAATTTTATCAATAAAGGTTCTGCAATTTTAGAAATTGATCACTCTGGTAATACCACCTTCCTGAATAAAGGTGCTGTTTCAACGACGGCTAAAAAAGCCAGGTTACCAAAAAGAAAGATTTTGTACCTTGATGGAAAAATTAAACAGGTGACACCATGGAAATGGATTAAAGCACTTGGCCTGGATAAAGGTAAAAATAAACAATCTTTTTTTATTAATCCTATCGTTTTTAATTTAGAAAAATTAAAAATTTTATTAAATGAAAAAGATGATGATAAAAATTCTGTGAGTTTAGATCCAAAACGTTTCCCCGCATTTGAAGGCATAATTAAAAAATTATATGTTGATAAAACATTTATTGGGCGATTAGATTTGAAATCTTCTAAAAGACGTTATGGACTTCATATTGATGAATTGATTCTTTCTGCAAAAAATATGAAGTTATTTTCAAATGGTTCCTGGCGCTATAGTAAGGGTGATTATAAAACCAATATGAAGATAACATTGAGCAGTAATAATTTTGGAGGAATGCTGACAGATCTTGGTTTTGCCGCAGTGATCGAACAAGGTGTAACGAACGCCATGGCAACAATTCACTGGAAGGGCGCGCCAACACAATTTGCTTTAAATAAACTTAATGGAAAAATTCAGCTTAAAATTAAAAATGGCAATATAAAGGAAGTGGATGCAGGTGCTGGCCGTTTATTAGGATTATTTAGCTTGTCGGCTTTACCTCGAAAACTACTCGGAGATTTTAAAGATACATTTAAATCCGGGTTTAATTTTGACAGGGCGAATGGTGAAATAATTTTAGAAAACGGTGATGCATATACCGATGACTTTGAAATTACGAGTGCTGTTGCAGATATAACTGTGAGCGGACGAACCGGAATCGCTGATCGCGATTATGAAAATACTGTTGAGGTTGTTCCTGAAGTAGGCGGAGGCTTAGCCGGTGCGGCTGCAATATTAGTCAATTTACCCGCTGGTATCGGAGTTTGGCTATTTGATAAACTTACCGGTGAAAAACTTAATAAAGTCTCAACACGAATTTATGAGATCAGCGGTAGCTGGGAAAAACCTGTAATTGAAAGGGTTGAAGAGGAATGATTATGGTTTTTGAACTGTTTAAGCACTCTTGTGTAAAATAGTTTTATGATATGCTGTGGCTTATGAATAGATTTATCACCTTTTTCGTTGTACTTATTTTTATGTCGGCTACTTTTGCTGCTGATATTGAGTTATTACATGCTAATGAATGGTCTGTCCCAAAACAAGCAACTACATTATTAGCCATGCCTGCTCTTAATAAGAGTATGCGAAAATTAGAAAATGATTTAAGTCGCTCGCTGAAAATTAAATATCCTGGTGGTGATGAAGGAACGCTGTGGGCAAATGAACTCAGAAGCTGGTTAGTTGCTTTGGGTCTTTCATCCCGCCGCATCGAATTAATACCGGGCAGTGCAATATCGACTATCATTGAACTTGAAGTATCCGTTAATTAACTGAAATTTTATTCTTATGACAAAAATAGCTGCAATCCAGATGGCATCTGGTACCAATGTTAGTGCTAATTTAATTGAAGTTAGCCGGCAAATAGTTAGTGCCGCACAAGCTGGCGCTAAACTGATTGTGTTACCTGAAAATTTTGCCATTATGGGTTTTCAGGATAGTGATCAGGTTCAAATCGCTGAAGAAGAGGGGCAAGGTCCGATTCAGGACTTTCTTTCTGAGCAAGCGAAAAAAAATAATGTCTGGCTGGTTTCCGGTACTATCCCGCTTAAATCGAATGATGAAAATAAAGTTTATGCCGCTTGCCTTGTTTACAATGAAAATGGTGAACAAGTGAGTCGTTATAACAAAATTCATTTATTTGATGTGCATCTTGAAATCACCAGTGAAACTTACAAAGAGTCAGAAACCATTGAGGGGGGTAACCAGGTTATCGTAATTGATACACCATTTGGGAAATTAGGTTTAGCAATTTGTTATGATTTACGATTCCCTGAGTTATTTCGTCAATTAGTTTTACAAGGCGCAGAAATACTGGTTCTGCCTTCTGCTTTTACTGCCATAACCGGAAATGCACATTGGGAAGTATTGTTGCGTGCCAGAGCAATCGAAAACCTTTGTTATGTCGTTGCATCCGCTCAGGGTGGATACCATGTCAACGGTCGTGAAACACATGGCAATAGCATGATTATTGATCCGTGGGGCGCAATATTAGATCGTTTACCACAGGGTTCTGGTTACGTAATTGCTGATGTTGATATTGATAATATCCACAAAGTGCGTCAAAACTTTCCTGTTCTGGAACATCGAAAAATTTCCTGCCCTTTATCTGATGAAGAGCAAAAGAGTAAAAATTAATATGAGTTATCTTGATACTGCAAATGAAATTTTGTTATCACCTACCGGGCTTGATGTAAATGATCTACAAAATGTTTTGGATCAAATGATGGGACATAGTATTAATCGTGCTGATCTTTATTTCGAAACATCACGTCATGAATCCTGGGTATTAGAAGACAGTATTGTAAAAGAAGGTAGCTACAATATTGAACAGGGTGTTGGGGTTCGGGCAATTAGTGGTGAGAAAACCGGTTTTTCTTATTCTGATGAAATAATTTTACCCGCGTTAACTCAGGCTGCAAATGCAGCAAAAACAATTGCCCGCGCAGGACAACAAAACCAGGTGCAGGCATGGAAAAATCATTCATCACACCAATTATACTTGCCGCTTGATCCTTTAAGCTCTTTGACAACGGATGAAAAAATCGACTTATTAAAACAGGTAGATGCAGAAGCACGAAAACAAGATCCACGCATAAAGCAAGTGATAGCCAGTCTTGTTGGTGTACATGAAGTGGTTTTAGTTGCTTCAAGTGATGGAACATTAAACGCAGATGTTCGCCCGTTAGTTCGTATGAATGTGACCGTGATTGCTGAAGATGGCGATAAGCGCGAACAGGCCAGTTCAGGTGGTGGTGGTCGAGTTGGTTATGAATATTTTCTCGAAGAAGATCGTGCTTTAGGTTTTGCGCGCGAAGCTGTTCGTCAGGCTCTGGTTAATTTAAACGCGATTGAAGCACCTGCAGGTACGATGCCCGTGGTACTTGGGGCAGGTTGGCCAGGTGTATTACTGCATGAAGCAATAGGACATGGACTTGAAGGTGACTTTAACCGTAAAGGCAGTTCAGCTTTCAGTGGTCGCATCGGTGAACGTGTCGCCTCACCACTATGTACCATAGTCGATGATGGCACTTTAGATGCACGTCGTGGTTCCCTGAATATGGATGATGAAGGCACAAAAACACAACAAACCATGCTAATCGAAAAAGGCATTTTAAAAGGGTATATGCAGGATAAAATGAATGCTGAATTAATGGGTTCAGAATCTACCGGTAATGGTCGCCGTGAATCTTATGCGCACTTACCCATGCCGCGTATGACAAATACTTATATGTTAGCGGGTGAACATAATCCACAAGAGATTATTGAATCGGTTGATAAAGGAATCTACGCTGTTAATTTCGGTGGTGGTCAGGTTGATATTACTTCTGGAAAATTTGTCTTCTCTGCCAGTGAAGCTTATTTAATTGAAAAAGGAAAAGTGACTCGGCCGATAAAAGGTGCAACATTAATTGGTAATGGTCCTGATGTTTTAACCCGTGTTTCCATGGTAGGTGATGACCTAAAATTGGATACCGGTGTTGGTGTCTGCGGTAAAGAAGGTCAAAGCGTACCGGTTGGTGTAGGTCAGCCTACTTTAAAAATTGATAGTTTAACTGTTGGTGGCACGGCTTAAATAAATTATTGTCAGTGCATAATAAAATAGAAAATATTCTCAATGATCTGGAACAGCAGGGCTGGTCAGTACAAGAGAATTTTTTTTCAACAGAACTTATTCAGCAATTAAATGAAACATTGTCATCGTTTCGACAACAAGGTTTTTTAAATCAGGCCGGTATTGGACGAAAGGACGGCTTTCATATAGAGCAATCTATTCGTAGTGATACAATCTGCTGGTTTGATACTAATAATCTAAATGAATCGCAAAAAAATTATTTAAGCATTACCCAACAACTGCAAGATGCAATTAACCAGCATTTTTATCTTGGCTTATTTGAATTAGAAGTTCATTTTGCTTTGTATGCACCAAATGCCTTTTATAAACGCCATCTTGATCAACATAAGAATCAGGATACACG
>DAOVYB010000052.1 GCA_030635835.1 Gammaproteobacteria bacterium | reverse complement strand
TGCCATCAACACCTGAAGGTGCAGCCATCACAGGCGCATTACCAATATTCACTGCACCAAAAGGTTTGATACGGTCGATTGTTGCAGATTCAACCATTGGATCAGCTGGCTTATCAGCAGTTGCTGAAACCATACGTGCAGCCATAATGCTAAAAATAAAAAATGCTGTAAGAGCAGCGATTACCATCATCAATGTTTTCATAACACTACGGTCTTCTTGATTAGTCACAATATTCCCCTTCGCAGTTTCACCCTGTCTATTTCTAAGCATACAAATACAAGAACAGGTCTAAATAAACAATTTCGCCAAACCAATCTCAGCCCAGCATCCAAAAATTTGGCGAGAGTATAACGAGAAAGCATGAACTGAGCCAGTATATTGCGCCAATCCAAGCGATCTCAAACAAATAATATTATGATTCTGCCTGGCAAACCTATAACATATGTTTTGTAGGTGTATATAATTTTACTACCCATTAATTTCTGCACAATTTAAATCAAAACAACAGCCGCGAGAAAACAAACAGCCTGATGATCATAATGCGATCATGTCACTAAATAAATCAGATATAATCTAATAACAAAGCGCCTGTAGCTCAGTTGGATAGAGTGTCGCCCTCCGAAGGCGAAGGTCACAGGTTCGACTCCTGTCAGGCGCGCCACCCATAATAAAGTATAAATATGTTAGTAAAAAAAATTCTTGTTGTTCAATATTCACAAAGTGGCCAGCTTACCGACGCTGTTAACTCTGTAACGACTCCACTCAGCCAGTCCGATGCTATTGAACTCCGCACTCTAACGCTAAGCCCGGAAAAACCCTTTCCTTTCCCATGGCCATTAATTCCCTTTTTCAATATTTTTCCTGAATGCATATATTTAGACCCACCCAAACTGCAACCACTTGATATTGACGAAAACGAAAAATTTGATTTAATCATACTTGCTTATCAAGTGTGGTTTTTATCACCTTCACTGCCTGTTACCGCTTTTCTAAAAAGTCCTGAAGGCAAGAACCTGCTTAATAACACACCAGTAATAACGCTTATCGGCTGCCGTAATATGTGGGTAATAGCACAAAATGCGGTAAGCCAACTCTTAAAAGAAGCAAAAGCACACCTTATTGATAATATTGTGCTCACTGATCAGGGCTCAACATTAGCCAGCTTCATTACAACTCCTCGCTGGGTACTGACCGGAAAAAAAGAAAGCTTTTGGAGCTTCCCTGCCGCTGGAATTGCTGAAAAGGAAATTAAAGCTGCATCACGATTTGGCTATGCGATTCGTGATGCCCTCATAGAAAATAAAGAAAAAGAGCACAACCCTTTACTTAAAGGACTTGCAGCCGTTAATGTAGACATCAGCCTGGTTCAATCCGAAAAAGCGGGATACCGAAGTTTTCGTATTTGGGGCAAGCTATTGCGAGCAATTGGAAAACAAGCCAACCCATTACGTAAATTAACCTTAGTATTTTATATTATTTTTTTAGTAACCTTAATTTTAACGGTTGTACCGATAACAATGATTTTACAAAAAGTGCTACAACCGTTATTCAAGAAAAAATTTCAGTTATTAAAAGAACTACTTGAGCTTCCTTCTGGCTCCGCAACAAACAGGATCAAAGATTTCCGTGAGCATTGACGTATATATAACTCAAACATCTGCCGTTCTTCCAAATGAAGCCGTAACAAATGACGAAATAGAAAATGTACTTGGCATGGTTCATGGCAAACCATCTCGTGTAAAACGTATTGTTTTAAAACAAAATGGCATTAAAGAGCGTTATTATGTACTAGATCCTAATACTGGCCAGCCAGTATTTACTAATGCCGAATTAACAGCAAAGGCCGTAAAACAGCTCTTTACAAAAGATGATGATATGGACTCTATTGGTTGTCTTTCTTGTGGCACAACATTAGCGGATCAGCTTGCACCCAATCATGGCGTTATGGTTCATGGTGAATTAAAAAATACACATTGCGAAGTCAATGCCGCATCCGGTATCTGTATGTCAGGCATCGCTGCATTAAAATATGCATGGATGGCGGTTAAATGTGGTGAGCATGATATTGCTGTTTCAACAGGTTCTGAAACTGCTTCGGTTATGCTGCGTGCGGAAAAATTTTCTCAACCTGAACCCCACACTCCTGAAGAATTAGAAAAGCAACCTGAGCTGGCATTTGAAAAAGATTTTTTACGCTGGATGTTATCTGACGGTGCAGGAGCCTTTTTACTAGAAAACACACCGACACCTCGTTCATCACAACCTGTATTACATATAGATTGGATTAAAATGCTTTCCTTTGCTAATGAAATGGAAACGTGTATGTATGCCTGGGCAGAAAAAGATGGCAATGGTGAGCTACGAAGCTGGACCGACTTTGACAAAGATGAGCTTATGCAATGCTCAGTGCTAACTATTTCACAAGATGTGCGTTTATTAAACAAAAATATTGTTGATGTTGTGCTGATTAAAGCACTAAAAGAAATCACAGAAGAAACAAATCTTAATCTTGATGAAATAGATTATTTTCTTCCTCATATTTCTTCTATGTATTTTTATAACCGGGTTGATAAAGCCTTAATAAAAAATGGTCTGCATATCCCTCAGGAAAAATGGTTTACCAATTTAACCACTTGCGGTAATACCGGCTCTGCATCTATCTATATTATGCTTGATGAACTTCTGAAATCAGGAAGGGTAAAAAGTGGTGATAAAATACTTTGTTTCATTCCTGAAAGCGGCCGTTTCTCAAGTTCATTTATGCTACTGACAGCAGTATGAAAAAAGACAAAATTCCCAATCAACCTCATGAAATGTATGAAGGTGAAACCAAAGGTCTTTATACCGTAAATGCTGAAGGTAAATACGAACTATCCCGCACCGCTGGCTGGGAACCAGAGACAATAGCATTAATCCAGGCACTCGAAGAAATAGATCGCCTGACCCAACAATCATTAATTAACGTCCAGCAAGGTTCGAGCTCACCACTTGAATATCACATGTATGCACAACGTATGGATCTTACCATGCTTGCAGCAGCGGTTGGCAAGTTTCAATGGCAGGTAAAGCGCCACTTTAAACCAGAAAATTTTGTAAAATTAACGCAACAACAAATTGAAGTCTATGCGACTGTACTCGGCATTGACGCAACTCAATTAATAAAAATACCGAATGCCTAAAGAATTTATTCACACACCTTCTGCACACTGCGAAACCGGCACTGTTTCCAATCTGCTCCGATCCTATGGTCTTGAAATGTCAGAGCCAATGGTTTTTGGCCTTGCCAGTGGCTTAACCTTTGCTTATTTAAAACGAATTAAAATAAATGGTTTACCTTTAATTGCTTATCGTATTCCACCAAAACTGCTGGTGAAATTTTTATCCTGGCGGATCGACGGCTTAAAATTTAAATATGAAACCTTCCGTAATGAAGAGAAAGGCATGCAAGCGCTAGATTTAATGCTGAGCCAGGACAAAGCGGTCGGCCTACAAACTTCAGTATTTTTCCTGCCTTACTTTCCACAAGCGATGCGTTTTCATTTTAATGCGCATAACCTGCTGGCTTACGCTAAGGAAGATGGAGAATATAAAATCAGTGATCCGGTTTTTTCTCATCTGGTCACGGCAAAAGAAGATGATCTTCAACGCGCCCGCTTTAGTAAAGGAGCATTAGCACCCAAGGGATTGATGTATTACCCCAGCGCAGTTCCCGAGAGTATTGATTACGATCGGGTCATTCCAAAATCAATTCACTTTATGGCGAAAATGAATGGTAAATGGAACCCGGTACCTTTTTCCGGTGTGCATGGTATTCGATTGTTAGCGAAAAATATCGCTAAACTGGATAAAGCCGATCAACATTATGCGCGGTTATTCATGGGGCACATTGTACGTATGCAGGAAGAAATTGGCACCGGTGGTGCGGGCTTTCGTTTTATTTATGCAGCATTTTTACAGGAATCTGGCGCACTGCTGGGTTCTACAACCTTAAACGAATGTTCATCTGAACTCACTCAAATTGGCGATGAATGGCGTGATTTTGCCGTGTTATGCGCACGCCTGAGTAAACAACGCAAAGGACAGGAATATTCTGACGCGGCAAAACAGCTTTATAAAATTGCCGATATGGAACTGGATTTTTATCAGCGTTTAAGTCAATTCAAAAAATAATTCAGTATCATTTAAAAAGAAGTAGTGTAATGAAGATATGAAATCGAAATAATTAATCGCGTAAAAGATGCTTGTAACTTAAAACAGCAAAGAATAAAAAAATAACCGACAAACCTAACAACTTCATCATCTCCGGAACAATATCAACAAAACTTCCTTCCCTGAGTAATACTGTTAAGAAACCTTCCAGTCCCCAGTTCATTGGTGAATAACCTGAAATATTTTTCATTGCTTCCGGCATAACATAGGTCGGGACCATCACACCACCTACCACTGCGAGTAACAAGTTACTCACGCCACCAATGGTCGTTGCCTGGTCGGTGGTGTTGACCCGTACCGCAATTAACATTGCCACGCTAATAGCCAGCACACTCACCGACATGGACATCGGTATTAATAACCAGGCATTATCAGAAAGTTGTAAGGCCTGACCGCCCACCGCCGGCACTAAATATATTCCAACTAAAAACATCAGTACCGTCTGAATAAGATTAATAATAATGTACGGTACAATCTTGCCCATTAAAAAATAGCCATCGGTAACCGGAAAGGTTTTTAGCCGCTGTAATGTGCCGTGTTGTTTTTCAACAATAAAGGTTGTTGATAAAGGAATAACAACAAAAAACATAGAAAAAATTAACCATGCCGGGACACTTTGTTTCACTGAACTTGGTTGTTTTGCCTCAACCTTTTCTTCGCCAATAGAAATCTCATGCTCACTTACCAGGCTGCGGCCTAAAAACTTGTCTTTTAAGGCTTGCTGCATCACCGAGTCAGACATTTTTGATTTTAATTTTTTCTCTAGTTGCCATAAAGCAATAACCTGTCTGACTGAAGACATTAATAAAAAACGTAAATGTGATGGTGTGCTCGGCGAATAAAAAACCTCTAATGTATTTTCCAGTGGTTCATTTTGTTGCAGTAACTGAATAAAATTTTCAGGCACAACAATCATGGCAATGAGTTGATCATTAATGATTTGCTCACGCATATTATTTTTGTCAATCATTACACGGGTATGAAATCCGGGCAAATTCGTTAACTCCTGACTTGCAGGTAACTTACTATCTTGTGATTGTTGGAAAATTAAACCAATCTTTGGTCGATCTTTATCACTATCTGATTCTGTGTCGGGCAAAGCCAAAGACATTACTAAAATAAAAGCCATGGGCATAATAAATAAAACCAGTAAAGCATGAATGTCTTTCAGCACTAGGGTAAATTCTTTTTTTAATATGTTAACCAGTATATTCATCATTCGCGTACAGCCTGATCGGTTAAAGCAAAATACATTGATTCCAGGCTTTGTTTACCAAACTCGACCTGCTCTATTTTATGACCGGATTGTTGTAACAGATCCAATAATTCGGTTAATTGCTTAACTGTGTCCAGTTCACCCGCTAATTTATTGTTATCAATATTTATTTTGTTATTGAAGTGATAACTTTCAATTTCATTTTTTGTCACGCTACGCGTTGTTTGTATTTGAAAAGAAGTTGCACTGAACAATAATTTATTCAGCTCACCCTGCATCATAATTTTTCCATAATCAATCACCGCAATGGTGTCACACAGGTTTTCAATTTCTTCCATGTAATGGCTGGTATAAAGAATCGTCGTCCCTTCTTTATTGAGCTGCTTGATTGCTGCAAGAATAAAATGACGTGACTGCGGATCTATGCCAACGGTAGGTTCATCTAAAATCAGCAAAGTGGGTTTATTGAGTAAGCCAATGGCCAGGTTTAAACGCCGCTTTAAACCACCGGAGAGTTTTCCTGCTGCCCGATGTTTGTACTTTGCCAAACCGGTTAACTCGATTGCCTTATTTATATTTAATTCAGGTTGTTTAATTTTTTTATACAAACGACAGAAAAAATTCAGATTTTGCAGTACCGACAATTTTGGGTAAAACGCATATTCCTGTGGTACCGAAGATAAATTACTTAATAGATCATTCCGCGCAGAAGACAAGTCCTTGCCATCAATTTTAATGCTACCTGCCTGTGCCTGGTTTAAGCCGGTGATCAATGAAATCAGGGTTGATTTACCCGCGCCATTTGGACCGATTAAACCAAATAAACTGCCAGTCTCAATCTCTAAATTAAAATTATCAAAGATAAGCTGATTATCTGCATAGGCAAAATGTAAATTACGAATTGAAATCATTATTAAATGGGCTTATTTTTATTTAAACGTATTTTTTAGCTGCTGATTATACAACTTATTGATTAAATTACCTTTGCTAATCCGCTTGTCAGCTGAATAATTACTCATACCGGTTTCTGTGATAATATTCACCTTTCTCGTTCACCTTCCCCCATTTGCAGGGCGAGAAATGCGCTGAATATTCAACTTAACTAACCCGCGGAGTCAGTAGATGTCACAACAAGAACTCGAAAAAGAAGTCGCACAATTAATTATCGACTGCTTGAGTCTGGAAGATATTACTGCTGAAGAAATTAACCCTGATGAAGCGCTTTTTAATGACGGCCTGGGGCTCGATTCAATTGATGCGCTGGAACTGTCTGTTAGCTTAAGCAAAACGTATTCGATTGAACTACGCAACAACGATGCAAATAACAAGGAAATATTTTCATCATTACGCTCTTTAACGAATTATATTGCGCAAAATAGACCCAAATAAGCTCTCTTTAGCAAAATACACGGTTATTTTTGCCTGACCAGGGCTTTTTCACTTTGCCCTACACCCTATAATTATAGCCTCTATGCTACAATTACCGGCTTATGTGGCCAGCAAGAAACTGTACGAGATTTACTAAATATGTCCGAACTTACAAATTCAGAGAAAGAAGTTGCTGAACTCATTCTCGAATCCCTCAATCTGGAAGATATTACAGCTTCAGATATAGATCCAGAAGCGGCTCTTTTTAATGAAGGGCTCGGTCTGGATTCTATTGATGCTCTCGAACTTGCAATGGCTATCACTCAAAAATATAGCTTTCAGTTAAAATCTGATGACTCAAATAATGCCCAGATATTTTCGTCATTACGAAATTTGACGAACCATATCGAGACTCAACGCAAAAATTAACTTTTAACAATCCATGTTAAGTAAACTCTCGATAACTCTGATGTTCTCCTACCCGATAGTAGCTCATACCAGCCTCTGGCTTGAACGACCACTGTTTATCATAGGTTACCTTATATTCATATTTTCCCTTTTGGCCATCGATAAATGCCTCAATAAACACTGGTACTCAGGAATAACGTTATTTATTATCATCGGCTTTATCGCATACTTCATGCAGCAAACATATGCTCAATACTTACTCTATTTCCCACCAATACTGATTCTATTTAGCATGTTTATACTTTTTTCACATTCACTGCAATCAGGCCAAACGCCGTTAATTACCCGTTATGCCTTGATAATAAACAATAATAAAAAACTTGAAGATCGTCATTTTCGCTATACTCAATCTCTAACAAGAGTTTGGGCAGTATTCTTACTGCTCATGGTACTGACCAGCGTTTTTCTCGCAATATTTTATTCACCACATATCTGGTCTTTATTCAGTAATATCATCAGCTATATATTAATTACTGTTTTTTTTATTATTGAATTTTTTTACCGTAAACGATACCTTTCTGATATAACTTCAGTACAAGGTGGCTTTTTTAAATATCTGCGTAAAATAATTAAAATTCGTCCTCATACCCTGACTAAAAATTAAATATAAATACGAATGAAGACCTTACCTATACTTATTAAATCCCAAGCCGATACACCCATCTTTTGGTTTAAAGATGAAATTATTACACATGAAAAATTTAAGCACGATGTTACACACATAGCCGCTAATCTTGATAATCACAAATATGCCATTAACCTTTGTGAAGATCGTTATTTGTTTGCACTGGCTTTTGTTGCCTGCATTTTGCAAAAACAAATTTCATTAATGCCCGCAAGCCGTGCAGAAAAAGAAATAGAAACTCTTGAGAAAGACCACTCCGATACACACCGCATTGATAATGATTTACTCGAAACTCTTTTGACCATTAAGCCTGCTAAAGTAAATCCATTTCCTGCAGAAATAAATGTCGATCAATTAGTAGCCATTGTGTTTACATCAGGCAGTACCGGCAAACCTAAAGCAAATCATAAACACTGGGGCGCACTCATTGACAGCGCTCAACGTGTAGCAAAACAGCTTCAATTTAATCAATCAACACAACACACATTAGTTGCCACGGTACCACCGCAACACATGTATGGCTTTGAAACGACAATTATCTTTCCATTAGTAACCGGCGTTTGTGTACACAATAGCAAACCTTTTTTTCCGGAAGATATTCGACAAACACTTGCTACTATAAACAAGCCTGTCATCCTTGTTACAACCCCTATTCATTTACGCGCTTGTAGCCAAATAAAATCAGACTGGCCAACTATCAATTTTACACTTTGCGCTACAGCACCTTTATCAATGCAACTTGCTCAGGAAGCAGAACAACAATTAAAAACAACTGTACGTGAAATTTATGGCTGCAGTGAAACCGGTGTTATTGCTACACGAACAACAACACAAAGTTTAAACTGGACATTGCTACCGGGTTATAAGTTTTCTAAAAAACTTACTGGAATTTGCTTGCAAACACCTTTGTC
>DAOVYB010000055.1 GCA_030635835.1 Gammaproteobacteria bacterium | reverse complement strand
CTTATTTTCTCAGGTAAACCTCGTGTTTCCGGCCCAAATAAAAAAGCATCCCCTTCTTTATAAGATATATCATGTGTGTACTGCTGACCTTTTGTAGAAATCCCAAATACCCGGGCTGGCTTCACTTTTTTTATAAACTCTTCTACAGAATCATACTCCTGTACAGCAGCAAATTCATGATAATCAAGTCCGGCACGACGCAGTTTTTTGTCATCCATATCGAAACCCAGCGGGTGAATCAGATGAAGTTGTGAACCGGTATTGGCGCACAAACGAATAATGTTGCCTGTATTAGCAGGAATCTCAGGCTCAAAAAGGACGATATGAAACATTTATCGTATATCCAGTAATTCAAAACCTTAACGCAAAGACGCAAAGACGCAAAGGACGCGGAGTACCGCAAAGAAAACAATCATAAAGTATTTAACTGCAATATACCTTTATTTAATAGTTAATTTTAACTTTTAAGCTCGTTCTTAAAATCATTATTTCTGGCTAATAATATATTGGTATAGGCTACTACAAAGTTATTTTTTAAATTTTATGACTTTGCGTATCTTCGCGTCCTTTGCGTCTTTGCGTCTTTGCGTTGAAATCTTTTGACTTTCCTTAGTTCGCATCAGTATTACCTTAACTTGCTTTGTTTGTTCTGGCATCGTTGAAGTCTTTTGACTTTCCTTGTATCTTCTCGCTTATGACTATTAAGAACAAAGACTTACTGAAAACTGAATTCTGCGGCATGGATTTCAACACCCCGTTGGTGCTTTTATCCGGTTGTGTGGGGTTTGGTGAAGAATATACCCGGGTAGAAGGCTATTCGAATGAAGATGTTGGTGCGGTTTGCCTAAAGGGCACAACCGTCGAACCTCGTTTAGGCAATAAACCCCATCGTGTTATTGAAACCCCCATGGGTATGATTAATGCGATCGGCTTACAAAATCCCGGTGCTGAGCACGTTATTAATCAAATTTTGCCTGAGCTACCAGTCAATGAAACACGCTTTATCGCTAATTTATCGGGTTCTACCATTGAAGATTATGCCGAAATTGCAAAAATGTTTGATGACACAGATATTGATGCAATCGAAATCAATATTTCCTGCCCCAATGTAAAATGTGGCGGCATGGCCTTTGGTAATGACCCGGAGATGTCTGCCCGCGTAGTGGAAGTCTGCCGTAAAGCGACCAGTAAACCGATAATTACAAAACTTTCCCCAAATCAGACAGATATTGCTGAAAATGCACGCCGTTGTATTGAAGCGGGTACTGATGGCTTTGCGGTAATAAATACCATGATGGGCATGGCGATCGATATTGAATCCCGCACCCCGATTATCGGAAATAATCAGGGTGGCTTATCCGGCCCGGCAATTAAACCCATAGCCCTGCTTAAAACGCATCAGGTATCACAAGTCTGCCGTGAACATAATATTCCCATTATCGGTCAGGGTGGAATCAGTACGGCAGAAGACGCTATCGAGTTCCTGATTGCCGGTGCGACAGCTATCGGCGTGGGTACTGCGCTCTTTTATGATCCCCTGGTTTGTAAAAAAATTAATCAGGGGATTGTCGATTATTTACAGCGTCATAAACTCAATAATGTCTCAGAATTAATAGGCACATTAACACTAAATACTTAATATAAAAATCTGCTCAAAACAAATCCTGGTAAAATTTGAATAACACCATGGACAGGTGACTTTCGCCCACAACAACCGCTCTTCATTGCATTTAAGCAAATGCCCTCAATAAATATTACTAAATGCCGATATAAGCCATGATAAGTTATTAATATTGTAAGGAAAGTAGTATGGCGGCCACCGCTCCACGTAAAAAAATTCGCCTGGGTGATCTACTCATTGAGAAAGGTCTTATTACAGAAGATCAACTCATGCAGTCTTTAGCAGCACAAAAAAAAACCGGTGAAAAACTGGGTCGTACTTTAATTACCAGTGGCCTGGTAACAGAAGAACAAATGCTGGAATTGTTATCTAAACAACTACAAATCCCTTTTATTAATCTTAATCAATACAACTTTAATAGCGAAACTGTTCAGATTATTCCTGAAACCTTAGCACGTCGTTATCGCGTTATTTCTTTGAAAAAAAATCCTGATGGTAGCCTGTTAGTGGGTATGGCTGATCCAACAGATATTTTTGCTTACGATGAATTATCAAAGCAACTCAAATGTCATTTACATCTTGCGGTGGTACGTGAAGCTGAAGTGATTTCTACCATTGATATGGTTTATCGCCGTACTGCTGAAATCTCCAACCTGGCAGAAGAGCTTGGTGATGAGCTCGCTGAATCTGATATTGATTTACAACAACTGGTTCAAGGTGAAGATGTTGCTAATGCCCCTGTTGTAAAACTTTTACAATCTATTTTTGAAGATGCAATTCAAATTGGTGCTTCCGATATTCATATTGAACCCGATGAAAATGTTTTACGCATTCGTACCCGGCTCGATGGTATTTTGCAAGAACAGGTTATGAAAGAAAAACGTATTGCCAGTGCATTAGTTTCACGTTTAAAACTCATGGCTGGCTTAAATATCTCTGAACGCCGTATTCCACAAGATGGACGTTTTAATATTCGGGTACGTGATCGCAGTGTTGATGTTCGTCTTTCAACTATGCCCATTCAAAATGGTGAATCAGTGGTAATGCGTTTACTTGATCAATCAGGGGATACTTTAATCCTTGATCAACTTGGCATGAATAAAGATTTACTTGAACACTTTAGAAAAAATATTCATCGACCCCATGGCATGATTCTGGTTACCGGCCCTACCGGTAGTGGTAAAACAACAACCCTTTATGCCGCTTTATCTGAACTCAATAAAGCCGAAAAGAAAATTATTACTGTTGAAGATCCGGTTGAATATCGTCTACCTCGTGTTAACCAGGTACAGGTTAATAATAAAATAGGTCTGGATTTCGCCACTGTTTTACGTGCAGCATTAAGACAAGATCCAGATATTGTACTTGTTGGTGAAATGCGTGATCAGGAAACCACCGCTATTGGCCTTCGTGCTTCAATTACCGGCCACATGGTTTTATCTACATTGCATACCAATGATGCCATCTCTACGGTTAATCGATTAATTGATATGGGTGCAGAAGGCTTCCTTGTTGCGACAGCTTTACGCGCCGTATTAGCTCAACGTCTGGTAAGAAAAATTTGTAATAGTTGTAAAACAGAATATACACCTGAAAAACAAGAGACAGTTTGGTTATACAATTTATTGGGTGAAAATGCTGATGCTGCCAAATTTTACCATGGTGCTGGCTGTCCTCACTGTAATAACACCGGTTATAGTGGCCGTGTCGGTGTCTTTGAGTTTTTGGAAATTAATGATGAGCTTGCCGATGACTTACGCCGCGAAGATTCTGCTGCATTTGCAAAACATGCTAAAGCCAATCCTAACTTCAGACCTTTTTCAAAACATGCGATGGAATATGCAACGCAAGGTATCACATCAATTGAAGAGGTCATTCGTGTAACTGGAATGATTGATGAAGATCTTGATGAGCCCACTTTTGAACTCGACAACTAAATTAATATCCGGGACTTAAATAAAATACATCATGCCTGTTTTTGAATACAAAGGTCGTAATAATCAAGGTCAAGCTGTTGATGGCAACATTGAAGCGAACTCTGCTGATGCAGTCGCAACTCAACTTTTAAATACAGGCGTGACACCTGTTGATATTACTCAAATTCAACAAGAACAAAAATCAACGAACAGCTTAAATATAAATTTTAGTCAAAATAAAAAACCCACCCTTGATGATTTAGTTCTTTTCTCAAGACAAATGTATACCCTGATGCATGCAGGTGTTCCTATAATTCGTGCCATTACCGGTTTAGCAGATACTACCCGAAATCATGTATTAAAAAACACCTTACATTCAATTCGCCTTGAAATTGAAGGTGGCCATGAACTCTCAACTGCTCTGGCTCAACACCCGGATATTTTTTCGCACTTATTTATTAGCTTGATTCAGGTTGGTGAAAACACAGGTAATCTTGATGATGTTTTTTTACAAATTTCTGTATACCTTGATCGCGAAAAAGAAACCCGTAATCAAATTAAAGCAGCAATGCGTTATCCAACCTTTGTGGTAATTGCAATAACCATTGCCATGTTTGTTATTAATATGTGGATTATTCCAACTTTTGCTAAAGTTTTTTCTGGCTTTGGTGCAGAGTTACCTTTAGCCACACAAATTTTACTTGGCGTATCAAAATTTACAGTAAGTTACTGGCCTTTTATATTAAGTAGTTTCATCATGATATTTTTTGCAGCCCGCTATTATATCAATACTGATAAAGGCCACTGGCAATGGGATCGAAGTAAAACCCGAATACCTTTAATTGGCGATATTATATTACGCGCAACTTTATCACGCTTCGCGCGATCTTTTTCTATGGCACTACGTGCAGGTGTGCCGCTAGTTACCGGGCTTACTCTTGTCTCTCGTGCTGTTGATAACATTTTTATTGGTGGACATATTGCGGATATGCGTAACGGAGTTGAACGTGGTGATACTCTTACTCGTACAGCAGCAGCAACTGAAATGTTTACCCCTCTTGTAATCCAAATGCTTTCCGTCGGTGAAGAAACCGGTAATGTTGATGACATGCTGGAAGAAGTAGCAGACTTTTATGATCGTGAAGTAGATTACGATATTAAAAATCTAACCAGCGCAATTGAACCTGTGCTTATTGTAATTATTGGTGCAATGGTATTAGTGCTTGCCTTAGGTGTTTTTCTGCCAATGTGGGACCTTATGTCTGCTGCAAAGGGAAGATAATGGGACATCATATTTTCTTTTTTACTAACCAGCATAAAGGATTTACCTTATTAGAAATGGTAATTGTTATTGTCTTAATAGGATTTTTAGGGCTGATTATTTTAGATCGTGTCTGGAAATTTCGAATTTATGCCGAAGAAGCCGCTGTCACATCAATCGTTGGCAACATTCGTAGTGCATTAGGACTGGAATTTGCCAACCTGGCAGTTCATGGAAAAATTAAAAATATCGCCAATCTCAAAAATACCAATCCAATGAAGTTATTAGCACAAACTCCTAATAATTATTTAGGAGAAATTAAAAATATTTCTCAAAGCAAAGATAAAGGTGTTTGGTACTTCAATAAACATGACAACACCTTAAATTATATCGTGAACTATACTAAAAACTTTAAAAGTAATATTAAAGGACCGTTACGAACTCGCCATCAACTTAAAATGGTTTATACCGATAATAATAAAAACAATCGTTATGATAAAAATATCGATAATATAAATGGTCTGGATTTGGTTGCACTGGAACCTTATCGCTGGGTTATCGAAAAATAATTTTGTTACAGGAAACTAAAATGGAAAAACATTTATTCGATATCCTGCAAGCTACTTTTTTTAACGTCATTCTTGTAGGAACTGCTCTTTCCATGCTTTATGGAATCTGGTTACTGATTGCACCAGACAGCGCGCAAGCTTTAAATAAAAAAATTAATACAAATTTTTCCATGCGTAAATCTTCTAAGTTTTTAGAAAAACCAGTTTCTATTGAACGCTGGTTTTACAAATATGCAAAAATAACCGGCAGTTTATTAATGCTAGGCTCAGCCTATTTATTTTATTTACTGTTCTGGGGGCTAGATTTTACTCATCTTGCTAATACTCTTCCAAACTTCACTACACTGATCTGGGAATGGTTATTACAAGCTTTCAAAATTTTCTTTGCCATTATGTCTGTTGTCGTTTTTTTAATGGGCTTTTTAATTTTAATCCGCCCCAGCCTTTTAAAGCCACTTGAAAATAAAGCCAATAGATGGGTTTCTACCCGCCAGAAAATGCAATTTATGAGTGATGAAATTAGCAAAGCAGATCAGTTACTCACACGTTTTCCGCGCCAATTCGGTGCAGTCATCATCATTGCGAGTGCTATCGTGCTTGTAAATATGGATAAATTTAAGTTTTAACAATAGTTTACTAATGTTTCTTGTACAGTCTCCGATTATTACTATAGATTAAATTTAATATCTCTCGTAACACTCTGATTTATTATCAATTTTGATTTCTGCTGCGGCAGAGTGATTAACAACTGCGGTTGTTTAGTAATTTGAATGAGGACTTTCCCATGAAAAAACAAAACGGTTTTACGCTCATCGAGCTTATCGTTGTTATTTTAATTTTAGGTATTCTTGCTGCAACTGCGCTACCTAAATTTGTTAACGTCGAGAACGAAGCTAATCAGGGCGCACATGCAGGTGTTGCAGGTGCATTTCAGGCAGCGGTAATGCTGTCACATGCAAAATGGATTGCACAAGGAAAACCTCAACCTGTTGCACCAGCCACTACCTTCACCATTACGCTCGATACTGCTGGTACAACCGTCGATGTGAATGCCAGTGGCTGGCCTGTTGCGACAGATGGTACTGAAAATGCAGCGGCTGATTGCATGGCTATCTGGACAGCAATGCTACAGCAAAATGCTCCCACTGTTGCTACTACCACAGCCAATGATTATCAGGTTGCCTGGGCAGGCAATGTTTGCACCTTTGATCATGTCGGTTCCTTTTCTGGTGGTGTAAAGACAATGGATATCGTATACACAACAACAAGTGGTGCTATCGCTATTGATAAAACTATCTAACTAAAGATTAGGTTGGTATTCTGCCTGTAGAGGCAGGATACCAACTTTTCATAATGAAAATAAAAGGTTTCACATTCGTTGAACTCATTGTTGTCATTCTTCTTATTGGTATTCTTTCTGTTTTTATCGCTCCCCGTTTTATTAATGACAATGACTTCAAAGCACGCGGTATTACTGATGAAATAGTCATGGCAATTCGCCATGCACAACGGCTTTCCATGAGCCGTGCTGAAAACCACCGCATTGTTATTAATCCAACCAGTTATACGGTTGAAAAATTTGTTGCCAGTGTCAGTACAGCTGTTCGCCACCCTGATGGCAGTACAAACTTTAGTAAAACGCTTCCCAATAATATCGTGACATCCACGGTCACCATTGAGTTTGATGGCTTAGGTCGCCCCATCCCAAATAATTTAACAACGATTAATGTCGGCATTTTTAGTATAACCGTTGAAAAGGAAACAGGTTATGCGCACCTATAATCAACATAAAGGCTTTTCATTAATTGAAACGATCATTTTTATACTCATCATCGCCATCGCTTTGAGCTCAATTATTGGTGTATTCATTTATACAAGCCGGCACAGTGCAGACAGCATGCTGAGCTTAAGAACGGTAGAACTTTCTCAGGCCTTAATGGATGAAATTCTCAGCAAAGCCTATGACGAAAATACACCTTCTGGTGGTGGCTGCGTTGACGGATTTGCCAGTACAAACTGTACATCGGGTACAACAGCACAGGCACTCGTAGCGGGAAATTTTGGGACAAATGCAGGTGAATCCAGAAACAACTTTGATGATATTGATGACTACCATAACATTGCCTATTGTGGCGCAGGTGTAACAACCCCCGATGCCAGTTGTAGCGGAGGATGCACAACCTTATCAGATGAAACAGGCGCTGATATATCTGCTGATTATGCAGGATATTCTGTTTGTATACGTATTGCTTTTGCCGGCACTGAAATGAATAACGTGGTAACGACAACAGGCTCCGCTATTACCATTAGCGCAAATGATGCAAAACGTATTGATTTAATTCTAAGTGACCCGTTAGGTGCACGAATGACGTTTTCCAGTTACAAAGCAAATTATTAATGAATACGTTAAAACAACAAAAAGGCTTTACGCTGATTGAAATTATTATTTCCATTGTCATTATTGGAATCGTTTCTGCTTCTGTGGGTATGATTATTGGAAACTATGTCGAAAATTATGATGCCACCTCACGTCGCACCATGTTACAAACCTCTGCCCAATTTGCTGTTGAACGTATCTCGCGTGAAATTCGTAATGCTTTACCTAATAGCCTATGTGTCGACAATGGCGCAGCGTGTGTTTCTACAGCACAAAATAAAGTTTATTTTGTCGCTGTTAAAGATGCCGGATATTATCAGGATTCTACCGGCAGTTATCCTTTACTCGCTAAAAAACCACTACCGGTAACACCAACTTCAAGCAATGAATTTGATATCGTATCTGAAACCGATGTTGCGAATTTAAATGCCACTGCGGGTACTGACTGGATCGCTGTTTATAATATTAATAACTCAAGCATATATGCCGGTAACAATATCCGTAAAATTAATACACTAACAAATATTGTTCCCGCAGCAGGAGAACAAATTGTGCGTGTTCAGCTTGATAGCAACTTTTCATTTCCGCTTCACTCACCTACCAGGCGCTTTCATATTATTAATCCCTCCAGCACGATGTTTTATTTGCAAGGTTCAAATTTAATGTGGGGAAAAAGTGCCGATGATTTTGTAAATCCGGAAACAGCAGCAGAATCACATTTATTATTAGAGAATGTTATCAGCTTGTCTTTCACCTTTACTTCAGGATCATTACAGCGAACAGGCTTATT
>DAOVYB010000084.1 GCA_030635835.1 Gammaproteobacteria bacterium | reverse complement strand
GCAACGGCTGCAATTAAACCTGATGTTTTTATATCAAACATGATTAACGACCCTCCCGGTCACGTAAACTATCACGTGTTCGTGATGTGCTGTTATTGTTTGTAGAACCCGGTAACGATTGCTTCATATCTTCTAAATCCTGCACGCTTAAACCCGAACCCTGGCGCGACTGCAAGCGATCTAAAGGTAAATACATAAGATTGTTACCATTCTTAACATCAAGCATCACTTTATTGCTGTTACTTAAAACAGATTCCATCGCTTCTATATAGAGACGTTCACGTGTAACAACGGGGGCTTTTTTATATTGCGTTAAAACTTTAAGGAAACGTTCAGTTTCACCATTTGCTTTTGCAATAATTTCATCGCGGTAAGCTGCTGCTTCCTGCTCCATACGGGCCGCTTTACCACGAGCTCTAGGTAAGATGTCGTTAGAATAAGCTTCGGCTTCATTCACTAAACGTTCTTTATCTTCACGTGCTTTAACTGCATCACTAAATGCATGTTGCACTTGTTCAGGTGGTTGAGCATTTTGCATATTTACATTTGTCACAACCAAACCGGTTTTATAAACATCAAGAATATTTTTCATTAAATCCTTAGTTCGTGACGCTACTTGAACACGACCATCTTTAATTACGAAATCCATGTTGTTTTTACCCACAATTTCACGCATCGCCGTTTCTGTAACCTGTCGAAGAGTGGTATCAGGATCTCGAACATTAAAGACATAATCTTTTGCATTGCTGACTTTATATTGAACAGCAAACTGAATATCAACGATATTTTCATCTTCCGTCAACATTAATGATTCATGAGTCGTTGAACCAATATTAATACTTCGTACGCGATCAACATCAACAATTTCAACCTTTTCAATAAAACGCGGATACCAATGCGGGCCTGGTTCTGTAATACGGTCAAAAGCACCAAGGCGTAAAACAACACCTTGTCGACCTTCATCAACGATATAAATACCAGATAAGCCCCAAAGCACTAATACAATAACGGCAATAAAACTAATACCTTTTGAACCACCGGCAGAGTTACTACCACCAGAACGGCCACCTTTGCCACCAAATAAGTTGGTCACTTTTTCGTTGAGTTTTTTAAAAACTTCATCCAGATCAGGAGGACCATCCTGGTTACCGCCGCCTTTATTTCCCCAGGGATCTTTGGGGCCATTTCCAGAACCTCCCGGTTCGTTCCAGGCCATTTCCTGATTAGGCACATTCAGTTTCGATATATCGTCTTTCGACATTTCATGTTTTGACATTTTTAGTATCGCTATTTTATTTTCAAATTAGTGAATTACGTGCATCGCACGAAAGGGTGTTATTCTATTTGGCTTAGGCTTCTGCCGCAAGCTGAGGAAGTGATTGATTAACGACGATATACTGATCAATCGCCTCATATTTGACTAAACTCTCCCAATCAGCACGCCGTAAGGTGACATCCATCATCCAGCCACCATTTTCCTGACTATCGTCCTGGTTAACTGATCCGGCTTCAAACAATTGAGCATGCAGTTTTCCTGCACTCGCGGGTAAAGAGAGAATTTGATGAACCATATCAGCACTTGTCCGTTCAGCCATTGCTTCATTTAGTAAATCAAGTCCTTCACCGGTTAAGGCTGAGACCCAGACTCGTATTGGTACACCCGCTTCATCCCGATCAATACGGGGAGGCACACCATCGAGTAAATCAATTTTGTTATAAATGAGTAATTGTGGAAGGTTCTCAGCACCAATTTCTTCAAGTACCAGATTCACCTGATCCATATTGCTATCACGCTCATCACTTGAGGCATCTACCACATGTAACAATAAATCTGCATCTTGCGTTTCTTTTAAGGTGGATCGAAATGCGGCGACCAAATCATGGGGTAACTGGCGAATAAATCCTACCGTATCGGCCAGTACAACCGGAAAACCTGCCGGTAGCTTTACTCGCCTAAGTGTTGGATCAAGCGTTGCAAAAAGCTGATCTGCGGCATAAACCTTGGCGTTTGTCAGATTATTAAATAAAGTGGATTTACCGGCATTGGTATAACCGACCAGGGAAATTGTTGGTACATCTGCTTTTTTTCTTGCTCGACGACCTTGTTCGCGCTGACGCTGCACTTTTTCTAAACGACTTTTGAGGGTACGAATTCGATGGCCGATTAAACGCCGATCTGTTTCCAACTGTGTTTCACCCGGACCACGTAAACCTATACCGCCTTTTTGACGTTCAAGATGGGTCCAGCCACGAACTAATCGGGTTGATAAATGACGTAACTGTGCCAGTTCAACCTGAAGCTGACCTTCATGACTGCGGGCGCGTTGGGCAAATATATCTAAAATAAGGCCAGTGCGATCCAGCACCTGACATTCAAGCAAAGCTTCAAGATTACGTTCCTGAACAGGCGATAAATCGTGGTCAAATAACACCACATCCGCTTCATTATCTAAAACCGCTTCACGAATTTCTTCTGCTTTACCGGTACCCACAAAATAACGCGGATGCGGCACAGCACGTGAGCCTGTCACAACTGCAACAGGCTCAGCACCAGAAGAAACAACCAGTTCCTTAAATTCATCGAGAGATTCTTCATCGAATCCGGTATGCAGGTTAAGGTGAACCAATACTGCGCGTTCACCCCCTTGAGGACGTTCAAACAATCAAACTACCCTCAAATGCTATTAGGATAACATTAAAAAAATTAAACATTGCCGCCATGACTGTCCGAACCCGAGCTCTTACCACCTTCTTCAGTAGTAATAGGCATTTTGATATTACGAGCAGGAACAACTGTTGAAATTGCATGTTTATAAACCATTTGACTAACAGTATTTCGCAACAGCACAACAAACTGATCAAAAGATTCAATCTGGCCCTGAAGTTTAATGCCATTTATCAGGAAAATAGAAACAGGAATACGTTCTTTACGCAAGGCATTAAGAAATGGATCTTGCAGAGATTGGCCTCTACTCATAATTATTATCTCCAAATATTTGTTGTTATTATAGATAGGTGAAAATAATCAACTTCACACTACCATCAATACACACACCGTAACATCGTTGACCAAAAAGTCGTCTAACGACCGCTAACAAAACTGCCTCATGCCCTAATAATTAGTAGATAGGTACTGTTTGACAGTTTTCAAGACATTTTCTTGAATATCTTGCTCAGAATAGCGGCTTAAATCATAAATAGTTAAGTCTTTTTCTGAACGCAACCAGGTAAATTGTCTTTTCGCCAGCTGGCGTGTGGCAATGACACCTCTTTCTTCCATTTCAGTATAGTCTATTCTTTCACTAAGATAGTCCCATACCTGACGATATCCCACCGCTCTAATCGCGGGTAAATCCTCATGTAAATCCCCTCTTTCCTGTAATGTTTTTACTTCATCAATTAAGCCCTGCTGCAGCATTTGCTTAAAGCGTTTTTCAATACGTTGATGTAACATCGCGCGATCAGAAGGAATCAACGCCAGTTTAAGTACCTGATATGGTAAAGGTTCCGCTTTTTGCTCTCTTTGTAACTGGCTCATTGCCTTACCGGTGACTTCATACACTTCTAAAGCACGTGAGATTCGTTGTGGATCATTCGGGTGAATACGCGCTGCGGCTTCTGGATCGACCTCGGCAAGACGCTGATGCATTTTGTCCCAACCTAATTCCTTAGCTTCAAGCTCCAGTTTTTGACGGGTGGCTTCATCTGCCGCAGGTAATTCTGACAAACCGTACAATAAAGCACGAAAATACAACATCGTACCACCCACTAATAATGGAATGCGGCCAGCCTGGGTAATCTCGGCCATTTCTTTCAATGCATCATTTCGAAATTGCGCAGCAGAATAAATATCTAAAGGATCCACCACATCTATTAGTCGATGTGGAGCTTTTGCCAGTTCTTCAGCACTCGGTTTAGCCGAGCCAATATTCAGGCCCTTATACACCATTGCCGAATCAACACTAATAATATCAACCGGAAAATGTTCCGTTAAATAAATAGCCAGATCTGTTTTACCTGAGGCAGTCGGCCCCATTAAACATATTGCTTTTGGTAAAGAAGAAGACATTTTATTCCCGTCATTCCGGCATTGTTCAGCCGGAATCTATAAATTTAATGCTGGATTCCGGCTAAAGGTACGCCGGAATGACGACACTAACTCGTTATACTTACTTTTAAAACCAATTCGATAAATCTTTATCTGAAATTTGATGATAACAATGTTCAATTTGATCTAATTCATTCTCTTCTAAATCACGCAATAACTGATTCCATTCCATAGGGTTATTACTAAAATCATCATTCACAATAATTTCAATCAAGGCTGCCAAAAAATCAGCATCATTATTTAATACATTATCAACAAACAGCTTAATACTTCTTTTGATATCCGTAGCATGTATCATAGCCGGAACTTGTCGTACCATAACTTCATTTTCACCTAACACGGCAAACTCAAAACCTAACTGCTGCAAACTGGTGTTATGTTTTTTTAACCAGCTTTCCACATTGACATTAATACGAATATTAAAGGGAATAAGGACTGGTTTAGAAATAAGTGCGTTTTGTTCTGATAACGCCACATCAATTTGTTTCTGAGTTAAATATTGTAAAGCACGCCTTAATTCAATAACTAACAAACCTTGTTGATTTTGCGCTAACAAATAATTATTTTTTACTTTTGCAATCGCCAGTCCAAGTGGTTTGTTCATATCCTCAGCATTTGCAACCTGCTGATAATGTGTAGAAGAGTATGAGTGTGATGATTCAGAAATTGAAGACGATAACCCGGCATTCATTGTTGCAGGATAATCTTGATTGTTAAATTCAGCTTTTTCTGTTTTAAACTGAGTACCGCCTTTTATTCCGCTTTCCCGAGTTAAAGCTTCACGTAAACTATAAAATAAAAAATCATGTATTAAGCGTCCCTGACGAAAACGGACTTCATGTTTGGTTGGATGCACATTGACATCAACCTGATCTGCATCCATTTCAAGCTGCAACACATAGACAGGGAAACGACCCGGATAAAGCGTATCCTGAAAAGCCTGCCGTACCGCATGGGTAATTACTTTGTCACGAATCATTCGACCATTAACAAAAAAGTACTGCATGTCAGACTGGCTACGCGAATAGTCGCCTGTAGCTAACCAACCGGTTAATTTTAATCCTGCATTTTCAAAGCTAAGTTCTACCGCAGACTGGATAAACTCTTTATTAATTAAGCGTGTTAAACGCTGGAGTTTATTTTCATTAGAAATAGCAGCAGGTAAAGAAAAAACCTGACGCTGGTTGTGTCTAAAATTAATTGCGACATCAAAACGTGCTAACGCGATACGCTTTACCACATCTTCAATATGTTTGTATTCTGTTCGTTCTGCTTTTAAAAATTTACGTCTGGCCGGCGTATTATAAAAAAGATTATTTACTTCTACTGTTGTGCCTGAAGGATGTGAAGCCGGTGTTAAATCAAACTGACCTTCTTTAGATTTAATACACCACGCCATTTCAGAATGCTTGCTTGATATAGGGCAGGACGTTAAATTTAATTCACTAACCGATGCAATACTGGCTAATGCTTCTCCACGAAAGCCCATACTGGCAACATGAATAAGATCATCTAAAGAACGAATTTTACTGGTGGCATGCGGACTCAGTGCCAAGGCTAACTCGTCGTGAGGAATACCATAACCATTATCACGTATTCGAATAAGCTGCGTACCACCGGCCTGGATATCTATATCAATTTGGGTGGCACCGGCATCCAAACTATTTTCTAAAAGTTCTTTAATAACCGAAGACGGACGTTCAACCACCTCACCCGCCGCAATTTGATTAGCTAACTGTGTTGAAAGTTGATGAATGGATTGTCTAACTACGAGCATAGAGAAGATTTTAACGTAAAGTAAAACTTAAGAACACTCTCACCACAGAG
>DAOVYB010000064.1 GCA_030635835.1 Gammaproteobacteria bacterium | reverse complement strand
TTAAACACTGCAGTATCTTCTTTAAGTCCTATCCGTGATTGTCCTGTAATAGACAAAAATTTAATTGAAGACATTGATGATGCATATGTTCGTGTAAGAACCTACCTTGATATTGAATCTTGACCTGCTGCTATGCGTCCCATTGCTTATATCTCTTCACAATGGCAACTTGAAAGTGACTGGTTTTCATGGCCATTAAAACCGTAATTAAAAATTTCTTTTCTGGTAACACACCCATTGTAATAGTGGTTATTCTGCTATCAACGTCACTTTATTTAATGAGTATTGCCACTCACAACTCATTATTATTTGGCCGACTCTATTCTTTATTACTTGGTATTAACTTACTCGTAACGATATTATTAGTTACTCTGATTGCTAAGAGTGTATGGCATTTAATAAAACAATACCGTCAGGGAAAAACTGGTTCACGTTTAACAGCCCGACTTGTTGTGATGTTTGTTATTCTTTCTACCACACCCGTTTCTGTTGTTTATTATTTTTCACTGGATTTTTTACAACGCGGTATTGATAGCTGGTTTGATGTTCGTGTTGAAAATGCATTAAATGATGCACTGGAACTCAGTAAAACATCATTGGGGGTGCGTATGCGAGAATTACTCAGACAAACCCAACAAATGTCTCCACGTTTAAATGCTATATCAAATGAACTTGCAACATTAACCTTAAATGAACTTCGTGTTGAAAGTGGTGCAAATGAATTAACTTTATTTACCAACGATGGTCGTATCATCGCATCGAGTATTAGTGAAACTACCCGACTTTTACCGCAACTCTTAGAAGACAATACATTACAACGTTTACGCCAGGGTCAGGATGATTTTGGTTTAGTACCTATTCCGGAAATTGGATTACATATACGTGTCGCAATTAACATGGCTAACCCTGATCCAGTCCTGGATGGAAGAATATTACAACTCCTCTATCCAATTACTCCACGTATTAATCAGCTTGCAGAAAATGTGCAACAGGCATTCAGTGCAGTAAGATCACTAACGGTATTACGTTTACCACTTAAATACAGCTTTATATTAACCTTATCTTTAATATTATTGCTAAGTATTTTAACATCAATCTGGGCGGCATTTTTCGCAGCAAGGCGCATGGTTGCCCCCATATCTGATTTAGTTGAAGGTACACGTGCTGTTGCAGCGGGTAACTATGAAAAAAGATTACCTTTGCCCGGCAAAGATGAACTGGGTTACCTGGTACGTTCATTTAATGAAATGACTCAAAAAATATCTTTAGCTCAGGATAGTGCTCGTATTAGTCAACAACAAGCTGAAGCGCAGCACAGCTATCTTGAAACAGTATTAGGTAATTTATCTTCTGGTGTTATCACACTCGATACACATAATTTTTTACAAACGACTAATCATGCTGCACATCAAATTCTTAGCGCTTCCTTATCACCTTATATTGGTTACTTTCTTGATGATGCAATTGAAGAAAACCCACATTTACAACATTTTGTTGATGCAATTTATCCTCATATCGAAGCCAGAGAAAAACAATGGCAGGAAGAAGTTACCTTATTCATAGGTGGAGGAAGAAAAATTTTAATTTGCCGTGGCACATCACTTTCTCTATCCAGCAATAATCAAAACCTTGAAGACGGTACTATTATTGTTTTTGATGATGTTACTGAACTGGTTAAAGCACAACGTAATGCAGCATGGGGTGAAGTTGCGCGCCGACTTGCACATGAAATTAAAAATCCTTTAACACCAATTCAACTCTCAGCTGAACGTATACGCCATAAATATCTTGATAAAATGGATGCCAAAGATGCCGATATTCTTGATCGCTCAACCCATACCATTGTTCAGCAAGTAGAAACGTTAAAAGAAATGGTCAAAGCTTTTTCTGATTATGCTCGAATGCCAGCACTGAATTTAGATAACATTGATTTAAATAAAATAATTACTGAAGTACTGGATTTATACCTTTCTTCAAACAACGATACACTATTTTCCGTTAAACTCGATACCAGCAATCCGATAATCGAGGCTGATATTGGCCGTTTGCGTCAATTACTGCATAATTTAATAAAAAATGCTCTTGAAGCAAACCAGGAAAGTCATACTGACTCTCAGCGCCATTCAAAAGATGAAAAAGTCTATATTGAATCCCGCTGTGCTGAAGAACATGATTGTCGTTATATTGAATTAAAAATTACTGATACTGGCCCCGGAATTTCAGATGAAATGTTTGATCAATTATTTGAACCCTACGTCACCACAAAACCGAAAGGTAGTGGTCTGGGCCTGGCAATAGTGAAAAAAATTGTTGAAGAGCATGGTGGAATGATCTTTGCTGAAAATGCTAAAACTGGTGGTGCAAGTATCATAATAAGACTGCCAGTAAAAAAATCTTCTGGTCTTTTTTTAGATCGTGATTTAGACCCTGAAAAAATTAAAAACAATAATAATGATGCAGCAGCTTAAAGCCATGGAAAATGAAATCAATCATCAGGCCTCACCCAATATACCGCATATTTTGGTAGTCGATGATGAGCCTGATATTCGCCATTTAGTTCAGGAAATTCTTGAAGATGAAGGTTATGACGTTGAAGTAGCAGAAAATGGTGAAACAGCACGGCAGGCATATCGACAAAATCAACCCACTCTAATCTTACTTGATATCTGGATGCCGGATGTCGATGGTATTACCTTATTAAAAGAATGGACTGAAGATGGAAATTTACCCATCCCGGTTATTATGATGTCTGGTCACGGTACAGTTGAAACAGCTGTTGAAGCCACTCGCTTAGGCGCGTTTGATTTCATCGAAAAGCCATTATCATTAGCCAAACTTTTACTCACGGTTGAGCAAGCACTCGATTCCGATAAAACCTTACGCGATGCGAGCCTACATGCTCAAACCGGACTTAGCGTTACCGAACCTGTTGGTCGTAGTCCAGTGATGCAGCGATTACGCGAACAAATTAAACGTATTGCGGAACACGATAGCTGGGTATTATTAAATGGTGAACCCGGTAGCGGTATTAAAGTTGCTGCTCATTATATGCATTCCAATAGCCATTATCGTGATAAATGTATAATCGAAGCGAATCTTTCTTCCTTAAGTTATGAAAGAAATCCTGAAGAATTTGTTGGCTATAAATCAAACGGCAACTTAACTCATGGCCTGCTTGATAAGGCACAAGGTAGTACATTATTTTTACGAAACATTGATGAAGCTGATGAAGCTACACAAAACTTCTTACTTGGACTGCTGCAAACAAATTCCTATCAACATATTGGTGATTCATCCAATACTATATTTAAAGCTCGTATTATTTGTTCAACACATAAAAATCTGGAAAAACTGGTTGAAGAAAATAAATTCAGAAAAGACTTATTTTATTTAATCAATGTTGTGCCGTTACATATTCCCGCGTTACGCGAGCATCACGAAGATATTCCAGACTTACTTAACTTTTATACTAACTTACTCGTTGATCAGGAAAAATTACCATATCGTCATTTTAGTCTTGCCGCACAAAACAGGCTACGAAATTATGAATGGTTAGGTAATATTCGTGAATTAAGCAATTTAGTGCAACGCTTACTCATTACTGCTGCAGGAAGTGAAATTAGTTTAGAAGAAGTTGAATCGGCTATTGATCAAAAAGCAAAAATAACTCCGTCAGGAGAAGGCATTTCTGTTGCTTATGATCTACCATTACGTGAAGCAAGAGAGCGTTTTGAACGTGATTATTTGATTCACCAACTTATAAAAACCGGTGGCAGTGTTGGTAAAGCAGCAAAACTTATTGGTATGGAACGTACCCATCTTTATCGAAAATTACGTGCTTTAGGAATTGATCCTAAATCATTATTAATTGAAACTAGATAAAAATAACAACGACATAAAAAAATGAAAATAATTATCTTAGGTGCAGGACAAGTCGGTAGCTCACTGGCAGAAAATCTCACAAGTGAAGCTAATGATATTACTATCATTGATAAAGATGAAAAAACCTTACTCGCTCTACAGGATCGTCTGGATCTTCGTACCATTGCAGGTCATGCATCACATCCTGATATTTTACGGTCAGCAGGAGCCGATGATGCTGATATGCTTATTGCTGTTACTGACAGTGATGAAACCAACATGGTTGCATGCCAGGTTGCTTATACGGTATTTCATACTCCAACCAAAATCGCACGTGTCCGTGCACTTGGCTATTTATCCCATCAACAGCTCTTTCAGCAGGAAGCACTACCCGTTGATGTATTGATCAGTCCGGAACAACTGATTACAGAATACATAGAAAGCTTGATTACTCATCCGGGTGCTCTACAAGTACTTGATTTTGCAGATAAAAAAGTCCAGCTTGTGGGTGTGCGTGCTTATTATGGCGGGCCATTAGTTGGCCATGCATTAAGTACAATAAAACAGCATATGCCAGGTGTTGAGATACGGGTTGCTGCCATTTATCGACGTGATCGCGCCATTATCCCGCAAGGTAACACTGTCATAGAAGCGGATGACGAAGTCTTTTTTGTCGCAACACCTGAATGTATTCGTGCAATGATCAGTGAATTACGTCGTTTGGATAAACCTTATAAACGTATCATGATAGTTGGTGGTGGTAATATTGGTAAACGACTTGCTCAGGCACTTGAAAATGATTACCAGGTTAAACTCATAGACCATAACACAGCACGATCTCATGACTTAGCAAAAGAACTTGATAATACAATTGTGCTAAATGGTGATGCTTCTGATGGAAATTTATTAACTGAAGAAAATATCGATAACACTGATATCTTCTGTTCAGTAACTAATGACGAAGAAGCCAATATCTTATCAGCCATGCTGGCCAAACGTTTAGGTGCGCGCAAAGTCATGGCATTAATTAACCGTGCAGCTTATGTCGATCTTATTCAGGGTGGTGATATTGATATAGCTATTTCACCACAGCAATCAACAATAAGCAGTTTATTAGCACATGTGCGTCGTGGTGATGTTGTTAAGGTACATTCTTTAAGACGTGGTGCAGCTGAGGCTATTGAAGCTATTGCTCATGGTGACAAAACAACATCAAAAGTAGTTGGCCGTGAAATTTGTGAACTTAAATTACCACTTGGTACGACCATTGGTGCTATTGTTCGTGGTAACGATGTTATTATTGCCCATCATAATACAGTTATTGAACCTGAAGACCACGTTATACTTTTCCTTATTGATAAAAAATATATTTCAGATGTAGAAAAACTTTTTCAGGTTGGCATCACTTTTATATAAAGACATTTAAATGCAATTTTTTGTTATACAACGCATACTCGGCATTCTCTTAATGGTATTTAGCTTTACCATGGTACCGCCCATTATTGTTTCTATTATTTATCTTGATGGTGCTTTTGAACCTTTTTTTAATGCTTTTGCCGTTACCTTAATTACCGGTATTGTCGCCTGGCTTCCTGTTAAAAATTATAAAAATGAATTACGACTACGTGATGGTTTTTTAATTGTTGTTTTATTCTGGACAGTATTAGCCTCATTTGGTGCAATCCCTTTCATACTATCTACACAAATTGATATATCAATTACCGATGCTATATTTGAATCATTATCCGGTTTAACCACTACAGGTGCTACCGTTATCGTCGGCTTAGATAGCTTACCAAAAGCTATTCTTTATTACCGGCAACAACTACAGTGGTTAGGTGGTATGGGTATTATCGTATTGGCCGTTGCGATTATGCCTTTATTAGGTATAGGTGGAATGCAGCTATATAAGGCTGAAACACCAGGGCCTATGAAAGACAATAAACTTACACCGCGCATTACTGAAACAGCAAAAGCACTTTGGTATATCTATTTAGCGCTAACCATTATTTGTGCCTTTGCCTATTGGGCAGCAGGTATGAACACATTTGATGCCATTGGCCATAGTTTTTCAACCATCGCTATTGGTGGTTTTTCTACACACGATGCCAGCATGGGATTTTTTAATGAAACACCCATGGTTGAACTTGTTGCCATTATATTTATGCTTATTTCAGGCGTAAACTTCTCTTTACACTTTTTAAGCTGGCGCAGTCGCTCTTTAAAAGCTTATTTTCTGGACTCTGAATTCAAAATATATATCAGTTTACTTATGTCCATAACATTAATCTCCGCTATCTATCTGTATTACACAGATTATTTCATTGCACCTGAACGCGCCTTATTGCACGGAATGTTTCAAGCTGTATCAATTGGTACAACTACGGGATTTACCACTTATGAATACCATAACTGGCCGGGATTTTTACCCGTTTTATTACTTTTCACCAGCTTTATCGGTGCCTGTGCCGGTTCAACTGGTGGCGGCATGAAAATGATTCGTTTTTTACTCCTGCTTAAGCAAGGTATGCGTGAAATAAAACGTTTAATACATCCAAATGCTGTATTTGTTATCAAGATCGGCGGCAAGCCCTTATCTGATCGTGTTATTCAGGCAGTATGGGGATTTTTCTCCGCCTATGTCGCTGCTTTTATCGTTATCTTACTTATTCTCATGTCGACAGGTTTAGATCAAATAACGGCATTTTCAGCAACTGCAGCGGCAATGAATAACCTTGGACCAGGATTAAATGAAGTTGGATCAAATTATGCCAGTGTAAATGATACGGCTAAATGGGTTTTAAGCTTTGCGATGTTACTCGGACGTTTGGAAATCTTTACCTTGCTGGTATTACTTACTCCAGCATTCTGGCGACGTTAAAATTCAAAAACAAATCTTTAACCGCCAAGGCGATGCCAGAACGTGCGGAGCAGGTTAGGGTAATACTGAACGAAACGCAAAGCGCGTTCTATAGTGCCACGAACGCCAAGAAAACCTTAAAAGAAATTCTTCACCCGGAGGTACACAGAGGAAATAAGATTATAAAACTCTGTGTACCTCCGTGACCTCTGTGGTTCAATTCTTTTGATCTTTCTTGATTTGAACTTGGCGTTCTTGGCGCCTTGGCGGTTAAAAAATTTACTTATTCAACAGTCACAGACTTAGCGAGGTTACGTGGTTGATCGACATCTGTACCTTTTAATAAGGCTACATGATAAGCCAACATCTGAAGTGGTACAGAAAAAATTATCGGCGAAATGGCGATATCTAACGGTGCAACTTCTATCACTTTAATACCATCTTCTGACTTAAGATTCGTACCTTTATCAGCAAACACATAGAGTCGTCCACCACGTGCTTTAACTTCCTGCAGATTAGATTTTAGTTTATCAATTAACTTATCATTCGGTGCCACGGCAACAATGGGGATGTTGTTATCCACTAAAGCAATGGGGCCGTGTTTCAATTCACCTGCGGGATAACCTTCTGCATGAATATAAGAAATTTCTTTAAGCTTTAAGGCTCCTTCCATTGCAACCGGATAGTGCATACCACGGCCTAAAAATAAGGCATGGTCTTTATCTGCAAAATCTTTTGCAACTTCCTTGATTTCGTCTTCAAGTTTTAAAACATCATCAATAATGCCGGGTAAATGACGTAATTGATTAACGACTTTAGCCTCAGTTTCAGCAGGGAATCCATAACGACGTGCTAACACTGTGACTAAAAGCAAAATAGCCACAAGTTGTGTGGTAAACGCTTTAGTTGATGCCACACCAATTTCAGGACCAGCACGTGTCATCATGTTTAATTCTGATTCACGCACTAATGAGCTTTCCGGTACATTACAAATTGCTAAACTATGTTGGTAACCAATTTCTTTTGCTTTACGTAATGCGGCTAACGTGTCTGCTGTTTCACCTGATTGTGAAATAGTAATGATTAAGGAATCCGGCTGCACTACAACTTTGCGATATCTAAATTCACTGGCGACTTCAACATTTACCGGCAAACTCGTTACCGATTC
>DAOVYB010000093.1 GCA_030635835.1 Gammaproteobacteria bacterium | reverse complement strand
AGTGTCCCCAGTGTTCCCCCGTGGTTAATTATTAATTAAAGGTTTATTTCTAATTTCTTACGGTAAATGATTTAGACTTTAAAGCTCTGTTCTTGAGTTTTAATTCAAGCTTATAAGTACTCTTTCTAAACCCTTTTATCGGTAAATTAATTTCAAAAAAGTGCTCACCAAACTGACTGCTAATGACAATCGGTTTTTGCGCAACTTTAGTTCCCGTTTTAGTGTCAGTTAAAGTTGCATCCAGCCAGGTAGTTGCCGGAGCAAAGTTTAAAAATTCAAAACCAACATATACTGTTTTGTTAAGTTGTAGTATTTCAGTGTTATTTGAAGATGAAAGCGTTGTTTCAACTTGAGTCAGAGGAGCGTGGCTAATATTAATCGTTTCAATCTTTGGTGCACGTGCATCCAGTGCATCATTGAGTTTTAATTGTACATTTGCTAATAAAGATGATTTCCCATAACGTTGTATTGCAAGCTGTAAATACTCTTTTGAATCATCTAGTTTACCTTGCTGAATTTTAGAAATAATATCTTTGGCAACTTTCTGGTGAATACTTTTTAACCCGGCTTTTGCCTGTAAATTATCTTTATCTTGTTTAATAATTTCCTGATAGAGATCGTATGCATTGTATGCACGTGGTTTAATGAGTTGTCCGCTTGCCTGATATTTTGTGGCCTGTTTAAAGAGAGCGGCAATATTTTTATTGCTTTTTATTCTGTCTTTCAATTCTTTACGTTTTTCTACTAATGCAGGATTATTATTTAAGGCTGCAATACCTTCTTCAAGCATAAGTAAGGCATTGTGTATGTTGCCTTGTTCCTGCAATTGTGTGGTTTTATCGAGGTATGAGTTTACAATTTTATTGATAAATGTTTTTGCATCTTCATTGTTTGGCGATAAGGTAAAAACTTTTTGTACTTCATCAAGTGCATTTCTGCCAATAGGTTTGCTTAATGCACCTGCTTTAAAATACTTTTCTGCCTGATCTAAGTGTGCCTGGATAGTTTCCAAAGCCGCCACTTTTCTTTCTAAGCGAATAAAGCGCTTATTTTGAGCGGCTCTTGGAAAGTTTTGTTTCATTTGCTCGATGTGTTTACGCGCAAGCGCGGCATCTTCAGTGGCAAAAGCCAGACGAATTTGTTGAACAAACCATTCTCTTAATTCTTTTATTCCTTCACGTGCAACGGGATCATCTTTTGATTCCAGAAGCATCCCTTTATATATTGCGGCAAGTTTGATTGCATTATCCGGGTTGTCTTTTAATCCTTCTTTTAACTGTGATAGTTTTTCTTCAGCAGAAAGCTCATTATTTACTTTTGCTCCGGCATCTGCAGTTTGAGAAACATTAGTGGCAGCATTATTTGCTGCTATAGCCTGATTGTTAATTGCTGAATCAGAGGTTGCTATTGTTAGAGCAGGGCTGAGTTCAGCAGGTTTTATTTCAGGCTTTAATTTATCAGCCCAAAATTGTACATATGATTTCGGAAGTAAATCAGGGAAAGTTTTTGCAATTTTGGGTACAGCTTTATATCCCCAGAAATGGATAAGTTCTTTTTGTTTTTCATAGCCAGCCCAAAGTAGTGTTGAAAACAACAATAAAATTAGCAGGTTTCTTCTGCGTGAACTGCCCGTTTTTAAATTTGCATCGGTATCACTGAGTTTGTCATTAACCGCTGTTTTATTGTTTGACGGAAAAACAATATCAGGTATTTTTCTTGGCTGACTTATAACAGCATCTGACATTTGGGTTTTTGCATCATGATCAGCACCCGCTTTTTTAAAAATCTTCGCCTGGCTACTAATACTTTTGAGCTGTTCATCCGTAATATTATCCAGGGCGGTAATAAGCTCAGCCGCTTTTTGATAACGATGTTTCGGATCTTTTGATAAGCAGCGGTTAATAATGGGTTGAAATATTTCAAGTCCACCCGGTAATAATGGAATAGGGGAAGTAAGGTGTTTAATACCCACTGCAACTGCAGAATCAGCATCAAAAGGTAAATTACCGGCCAGTAATTGATATAAAACAACGCCAAGGCTGTAAATATCAGAACGGTGATCAACCTTAAGCCCTTTTGTTTGCTCCGGACTCATGAAGTGAGGAGTACCAATCGCTTTGCCAGTTTGTGTCATACCATGGGTAACATCATCACCATGGGCGATACCAAAGTCCATCAACACAACACGCTTATCTGATTGATGAATCATGATGTTTTCAGGTTTGACATCACGGTGAACAATGCCTTTTTTACCCGCAAAATCCAGGGCACTGGCAACATCTTTGACTATGCGAAGTGCTTCTTCACGTGAAATGGAATCTTTAAGCTGTTTTACATCTTTGCCGGGAATGTATTCCATCGACATGTAGTGATATTTTTGATACTTGCCAGCATCAAAAACGGTAATAATATTGGGATGATTTAACTGGCTAACAATACGTGCTTCACGCAAAAAACGTTTAGAAAATTGATCATCATCTGCAAGGTGAGGTGACAGAATCTTTAAGGCCACTTCACGGCCAAAACTTTCCTGAATCGCTAAATAAACATGTGCCATTCCACCATGGCCAAGTTCACGCTGGATTTTATAACCGGGAATTTGAATCTTAGTCTCCATTGAATCCGTCGCAGTGGATTGAGTATTTAGTTTTTGTGTAGTTGGTTCCAATTTCGAGTTCCATTTCTATGTGCAAGTTTAAAGCATCCGAGCTTAATTTAGTGTGTCCTTGTCTTATATTTAAAGGTTATCGACCAAACTATTAAATATATTAGAATTATGCCTCGTATTTTAAAGCTTTGTACATATAGAAATTGAAATACAATAATTTTTAACAAACTAGCTGAGCTTAGTCTTACTTGATCTTAATGGATTATTTATCAAACCCTTGATTTTTATTAGGTTTTGCCTGATCATTGGCAACCTTTTATTAGCTTAACCCCAACTTGCAGAGAAACCGCCCCATGTCCGTGGATATCCATTCTGATCGTATTTTAATTCTTGATTTTGGCTCGCAATATACCCAACTCATCGCCCGCCGAGTGCGAGAAGCCGGCGTTTATTCAGAACTCTATAGCTGGGATATCAGTGAACAGGATATTCGGGATTTTAAGCCAAGCGGTATTATTCTCTCCGGTGGTCCGGAAACCACAACAGCCAGTGATGCGCCAATTGCTGCTCAGGTTGTTTTTGAATTAGGTATTCCTGTATTAGGCATTTGTTATGGTATGCAAACCATGGCGATGCAATTAGGCGGTAAAGTCGAAAATGCCGATCATCATGAATACGGTTATGCCAAAGTTCGCGCTCGTGGCCATACGACTTTATTAAAAGACATTGAAGATGAGGTCAGCGAAGAAGGTTACGGATTATTAGATGTCTGGATGAGTCATGGTGATCACGTCATTGATATGCCAGAAGGTTTTAAACTCATGGCCTCAACCGATAACGCACCGATCGCGGGCATTGCCGATGAAGAGCGCAAATTCTATGGCCTGCAATTTCACCCGGAAGTCACCCATACCAATCAGGGGCAACGCATTATTGAACGTTTTGTTCATGACATTTGCGGCTGTAAAAATTTATGGACCGCCGATAATATTATTGAAGACAACATCAAGAAAATTCATAAAGATGTCGGTGATGACGAAGTTATTTTAGGTTTATCCGGTGGTGTTGATTCTTCCGTTGTCGCTGCTTTATTACATAAAGCGATAGGCAAACAGTTAACCTGCGTATTTGTTGATAACGGTTTACTTCGTTATCAGGAAGGCGATCAGGTCATGGCTATGTTTGCTGAGCACATGGGTGTGAAAGTGATTAGGGTTGATGCAGAAGCTCGTTTCCTGGAAAAATTAAAAGGTGAGTCAGATCCGGAAGCAAAACGAAAAATTATTGGTAATTTGTTCGTTGAAATTTTTGAAGAAGAATCAAATAAACTTTCGAATGCGAAATGGTTAGCGCAAGGTACGATTTATCCTGATGTCATTGAATCGGCCGGTGCAAAAACAGGTAAAGCGCATTTAATTAAATCCCATCATAATGTCGGTGGTCTGCCAGAACACATGAAATTAACATTGTGTGAACCCCTGCGTGAATTATTTAAAGATGAAGTACGTAAACTTGGTGTGGAACTCGGTTTACCTTATGACATGGTTTATCGCCATCCATTCCCGGGGCCGGGTTTAGGTGTACGTATACTTGGTGAAATACATAAGGAATATGCTGATATCTTACGCTTAGCCGATCATATTTTTATTGAAGAACTTTATAAAAATGATCTTTATCATAAAGTTAGCCAGGCCTTTACCGTTTTCTTACCAGTTAAGTCGGTTGGTGTCACCGGCGATGGTCGTCGTTATCAATACGTCGTTGCACTTCGTGCTGTAGAAACTATCGACTTTATGACAGCACGTTGGGCCCATCTTCCATATGAATTTTTAGAACATGTTTCGAGTCGTATCGTTAATGAAGTCGAAGGTATTTCCCGAGTAGTTTATGACGTAACCGGCAAACCACCGGGTACGATAGAGTGGGAATAGAATATTAGCCACGAAGAACACGAAGAACACGAAGTAAAGATAAAAACCACGGGGAACACTGGGTACACGGGGAAAACATTTATTATTGCTTTCCCCGTGTCCCCCGTGGTTAAGTTTTTATAAATTTACAGGAATAACCAGTGTCAGACGTTGTACTTATCACCATCTCGGGTCAGGATCGTTCGGGTTTAACCTCAGCATTAACCGGAATACTGGCGAACTACGATATAAATGTTTTAGATATCGGCCAGTCGGTTATTCATGAAAGTTTGTCGTTGGGCATTTTGATTGAATCACCTGAAGAAGAAAAAAACTTTGCTACTTTAGAACACACTGCGTTCAAAGATATTTTATTTAAAGCGCATGAGCTCAATCTCAATGCGCGTTTCACGCCTATTTCAAAAGAAGAATATGAACACTGGGTAAATGCTCAGGGTAAAGCAAAACATATAGTCACTTTACTGGGTAAAAAAATT
>DAOVYB010000086.1 GCA_030635835.1 Gammaproteobacteria bacterium | reverse complement strand
TAATGCAATAACAAGCAGGGGGGGTAAAATAGCACTGAACATCGCTGGCACACCGTACACTAAGCTGATCTCTCCAATCAAGCGACTAATAATATAAAAACTCACTCCCACCAGAAACCCAAATAAAATTTGTTTTCCCATCGAAACCTGTCTGACTGAACCAAAGATAAAAGGTACGGCTAATAACACCATGGCCAGAATAGAGAATGGTGAAAATAATTTAGTCCAGAAAATTAACTCATATTTAGTATAATCCAGATTATTTGTTTTTAAATAATCGACATAAGTATTTAATTTTCGTACGGATAAAAGATCAGGAGGAATAGCAACTATTTTTACCGTATCCAGATCAAGCAATGTTTTCCATTGCAGTTCTTCAATATGGTTAACTTTAAATGTATTGTTTTTGTGAAGTGTTTCTCTGACTGAATACAATATCCAGTGCTCACCGGTATACGTCGCCTGCCTTGCATTAATCTGGCGTTCTATATAATTATTTTTAGAAAACTGATAAAGCGTTATACCGGTTAAGCGCCCGTCATTCTCAATTCGTTTCACATGAATATACGTTTCACCATCTCGCGCCCACAAGCCATAATCAGTATTTAAACTAATATTGCCATGTAAAGCTTTAATCCGCTCTTCCTTTGCATACTGAAGCAAAGGTGGTGCAATAATTTCACCAATGATCATGGCTAATGCCATTAACACAACGGCTGTTTTCATAATGGCAACAATAATGCGAATTAAAGAAACACCCGCAGTTCGTATAACAACAAGTTCATTATGATTTGCTAACCAGCCTAAACCCAGCATGGTGCCAAGTAACATTGATAAGGGAAATAACTCGTAAATATGCTGAGGCACAAGAAACAATGAATATTTAATTGCTTCCCATATTGTATAATCAGCTCGGCCTATCGATCCTGCTTCACCGGCAAAGGCAAACAATTCATAAAGCGCGATAAAAATAATCAATACGGTAGCAACACCATTAATGATGGCTTGTCCTATATATCGATCTAATAGCTTCACGCTTTATTTTCTCTGCCAAATAAATACCTAAAACCAATTTGTTGCATAACAAGGAATATAATAAGCATTAACATAATGGCATAGATCCACCAAAAACCTGCTGCAGCTGGTACTTTACCAACCATCATCCAGGATTTGCCAACACTGATTAAATTAGTAAATACAACATAAAAAATTAATCCAAAACCCATGCGTATGTAACGACCTTGTCTGGGTGAGGTTTGACTTATAGGCACAGCAAGCACCGCAAGTAATAAAGATAACAAAATGGGTGCCATACGAGATTGCAGTTCAACTTTATAAATAAGCGCATCATTTTTTACTAATTGCATAGTCGGCATTGCGGATTGTTTAACATATCCAGGTGCTGACGACTTTTCTCTTATTCGCACCCCGTGTTGTTCAAATTCTATAACAGTATAATTAAGTCTACCCGGTGTTGATTCATAGCGTACGCCTTCTGCAAGCACCATAAACCGGTCACCCGTTTTTTGATTAACTTCCCGGCCCCCGCGTTTTGCTCTAATTACTAATTCGTTGTTATTTTTTAAACGTTGTTGCACAAAAATATTTTGTATCTGGGTATGCTCTTCATTTAGTGCTTCAACATAATTCACACCAACACCGGATGATGTTTCAATAAAACGCCCGGCTACCAGGCCTTCTAACACAGAAGCATTTTGTGCAGCGACATCAATTTTTTGTTTTAATCCATTTGCCCACGGTGTGATTTGCAAGGAAAAAATGCCGATAATGATTGAAAAAAGAAAAGCAAAACTGAGTACAACTTTTATAACGTAAAGCTGACTTATACCGCTTGCAGATATCGCAGCCATTTCATTATTTTGATAAAAACGGCTCAGTGTCATAAGAACGGCAAGATAAAGTGATAATGGTAAAATAAGAATTAACATACTTAATGATTTTAATCCCAGCATAATCATTACGGTATTAATACTTAGAGTTCCGGCAGCTACATCAGAAAACACATCCACAAGTTGCCTGCTCAGGCCAATCAGCATAAGCACCAGGCATACCCCAAGCAAAGTATGTGCAATTTCTTTTATTAAATAACGTGCAATTATCATTTTCGTTGTTTATAACTATTCATAATCAATGTGCTTAAAAAGCACTACAAATTCCAGTAAGCTAGCCTAATTATGTTAGGCTAAGCCCAACTCTACAACAAAACCTGCTGCAGAATAAAACTAGTGTATAGGAATCCCGTATGGAAATCAGCGTCAAAACCATCAACCTCGAAACTGTAAAATCACCCTGCATTGTTGTTGGCGTGACGGATAAACGTAAACTTACTGATTCAGCAAAACAACTTGATTCATCCTCAAACAGCTTTATCAGTAATTTACTTCGCCGTGGTGATATTTCCGGTGCCATTGGCGATTCACTCATGCTACATGATGTTCCTGGCATAAAATCTGAGCGTGTATTACTGGTTGGCTGCGGCAAATCGAGCGAAATTAGCCATCAAAAATATCAAACTATTATCACAAATGCCTCAGATTCACTCAGTAAAGCAAAAATTAAAAATGCAGTTATCAGTCTGGCAGATTTAGATACAAAAGTCCTTTCTAACAATATGCAAATCCGTCTGGCAACAGAAGCATTACAGCAAAATAGCTATCACTTTTCTGAATTAAAAAAGGAAGATACGCCCTCATTACAAAAGGTCAGCCTGCATTTTGCTGACAAACGCGCAGCAGCGATGAAAAAAGCCAAACTCGCAGTTCAGATTGGTAATGCCATTGGCTTAGGCAAAAACACGGCGCGTGATCTCGGTAACCTACCCGGTAATATTTGCACCCCCACTTATCTTGCCAAGCAGGCCAGCAACTACGATAAAAGTTACAGCAAGCTCAAAACCACCATTTTGAATCAAAAAGAAATGGAAAAACTCGGTATGGGTTCACTCCTGTCTGTCGCTAAAGGTAGCCGTACCCCACCTAAATTTATTGTGATGCAATATAACGGTGGCAATAAAACCGATCGCCCCTACGTTTTAGTAGGTAAAGGGGTCACCTTTGATTCTGGCGGGATTTCTATTAAACCCGGTGCCGCAATGGATGAAATGAAGTTTGATATGTGTGGTGCAGCAGGTGTGATGGGCACTATGGTGAGTGTGAATGAACTCAAACTACCGATCAATGTCGTGGCTATTGTCCCAAGTGTAGAAAATATGCCTGATGGTGCAGCAAGTAAACCGGGCGACATTGTAACTTCGATGTCCGGTCAAACCATTGAAATTCTTAATACCGATGCAGAAGGTCGACTCATTCTTTGTGATGCCCTCACCTACAGTGAAAAATTCAAACCTAAAGCCGTGATAGATGTTGCCACGCTAACCGGTGCTTGCGTCATTGCTTTAGGTGCACATCCCGCAGGTTTACTCAGTAACCAGCAAAAACTCGCCGATCAAATTCTGAATGCTGGTACAGAATCTGGTGACCGCGCATGGCAAATGCCGTTGTGGGATGACTATCAGGAGCAATTAAAGAGTAACTTTGCCGACATGGCGAATATTGGTGGACGCGAAGCGGGCACGATTACTGCCGCTTGTTTCCTTTCGCGCTTTACTAAAAAGTTAAATTGGGCACATTTAGATATTGCCGGTGTCGCCTGGCACAATGGTACGAAAAAAGGCGCAACAGGTCGTCCGGTACCTCTATTAACACAATACCTGATGGAACGCTGTGGCAAACAGTATTCGGTTTAAACTGTAATCCATCAAGAAAATTTTGAACCACGGAGGTCACGAAGGAACACAGAGAAAATATTAATAAAACCTCTGTGCGCCCTAATATTGTTGTAAACAATATTAGGAAGTGCCCTTGGGGAAACCTCCGTGACCTCTGTGGTGAAAGTATTATTTATACTAGCTTGGTAGTTAAAATTTAACACTGTAAATTAGAATCATATGACTAGAATAGATTTTTATATTCTCGAGACGTCTGACAATTCAGAAGATACGGCCGAAAGCTCAGAACAGGCTGCTGAATCGTTTATCTGCCGCCTGACAGAAAAAGCCTGGTCTCAAAATAATGCTGTTTACATCCACACCATGGATGAAAAACATGCCACTAAATATGATGAGCTTTTGTGGACATTCAATGAGGAGAGTTTTATCCCTCATCAACTATTAAACAAAAATACAGATCAAAGTAATACTAAAAACGTACTAATCGGTCAGCAAATAACAGAAAATATTCCAGTAACTTACCATGATGTACTCATTAACCTGAATCACGAAACGCCATCATTTTTTAGCCAGTTTGAGCGAGTCGCCGAAATCATCACAACAGATGAAACGAGCCGCAGCAAAGGCCGGGAACGCTATCAATTTTATCGAGATCGGGGTTATGCCCTTGAGACTCATAAATTGTCACTATAGTATGTGACTATGACGGGCAAGAAAAAAAAGGACTCTAAAACACCTGAATCGCAAGATTCTTTAGTTGATGCGCTGGAATCAATTAAAAGCCTACTGGCAAAAAGTGACTCCAAACTTGCTGCTGCCAGAGAAAGTATCGCTATTGCCAGTAATCAAACCGCACTGGGAACGCAAGATGTCAGTGATCATGAACTATTCGAAATTCCTGTACTCAATGATATCGTTACACCTACCGATGTAGAATCTGCAACAGAAGCTGTCTCAAATATATCTGAACAAATATCAGAAAAAATTGATGAAACACTCGCAGCCGTAAATGGAAGTATACCTACCCTTTCTGAAACTGTTTCAACCCCCGATCCTCAAATTATGCTTGATTACCTTGATACTCTGCAGGCAAAACTTGAAAAAACACTGCGTGATTCTTTAATGAAAAGTATTGTGACGATTGAAGCAGGATTAAAAAAATCACTTGTCAGTGAAATTGATAAAATCCGCAAACAAGTCAAAAAAGACTTTAAATAAAAATATCAAAAGATTTCAACGCAAAGGGCGCGGAGACGCAAAGATCGCAAAGAAAGTCCTTTAAGTTTAAAAACAAATACTTGTTTTCCCAGTGAACCCCGTGTTCCCCGTGGTTTATTTTTTCAATGTTTTTCTTTGTGATCTTCGTGTCCTTCGTGGCTCAACCAGTGTATTTCTTAGTGACCTTGGTGGCTTAAATCTTTATAATAATCAGCCTTTTATCAAGCAAAATAGCGAATCAATACCGTGGAAAAAACCTATAACCCCCATTCAATTGAACAACGTTGGTATGAAACCTGGGAAAAAAATGACAATTTCTCACCGAAAGGTGGAGACGAGTCTTTTTCTATTATGATCCCACCGCCTAATGTCACGGGCAGCCTGCATATGGGGCATGGTTTTAACAACACGGTCATGGATACGCTGACCCGTTATCACAGAATGAAAGGCCATAACACCTTATGGCAACCCGGAACAGATCACGCGGGTATCGCTACGCAAATGGTGGTTGAACGCCAACTCAATGCTGAAGATAAAACCCGTCATGATTTAGGCCGTGATGCATTCATTGATCGCATCTGGGACTGGAAAGAAGAATCCGGTAGCAATATTACCCGTCAACTCCGTCGTTTAGGTTCATCACTCGACTGGTCACGTGAACGCTTTACCATGGACGAAGGTTTATCCGAAGCGGTGCAAGAAGTTTTTGTAAAACTCTATGAAGAAGATTTAATTTATCGCGGTAAGCGCTTAGTAAACTGGGATCCGGTATTA
>DAOVYB010000063.1 GCA_030635835.1 Gammaproteobacteria bacterium | reverse complement strand
AGGTGCAAACTGATACAGATGATCAACTGCCATGCGTATCGCACTACGTTTATCATTTAACGCGATAAATTTTCCGGGGGTAACAACCTTCAAACTATGACTTCTGTTTAATGTTGTAGTTGAATCATTTTTTATGACCAGCTTTTGTAAACAGGATTCGTCATAGCCCATACCCGCCAAAATGGCATGTGCATAAGTCAGCTGGGTATCAAGTGTTTCATTAATTTCCTTAGCGGTATTTTCATGTGTTAGTAACACAACATCATGAGCACCGAAGGCAAAAGCAGAAAGCCATACATCCATACCAATAGAAGCAATCTCTTCGAGTTCATATGGAATAAAATTATCCAGTGCAGCTTGTTCATACAAGGCAGATTCTTCTGCCGCATAAAAAGCGATTCCTGCCTGTTCGCCACCGGCGTCATAATATGCAGATAACATACTTTTAATTTTTCTAAGTGTGTCCTGCAAACGTGGATAAACATACTGAATGGCACCACTTGGACATACCGTTGCACAGGTGCCTCCGCCCTGACAAAGGTAAGGATTAACTTTAATCGCATCTTTAATTGATGTTATGGCATCGGCCGGACAAGCATTAATACACCGCTGACAGGCCAGTATCCCGCTATTACCATGTGCACAAATATCCGCGTTGTATTCAAAAAACTTGGGCTTCTCAAATTCACCCAGCATCTCAGGTAAAGTGCGGATAACTTCTTCCAGCTCCAGATCATCTTGTGGCGAAAAATAGCCAAACGGTAATAAGCTTTGTGACAGCATAGGTTTACTTGCTAAATCAATTACCAGATCAAAACCTTTAACATTTGTATTATTAACGCTTGCAAGGTTAATTAATTTATCCTTGACCATTAATTCTGCAACAAAATTCCCCAGGTACCCGGTAAGAGAAGACAACTTACCAAAAGCGGTATATACATTTTTTGAATTTGTCTGGAGATCAAGTTCATATTCTTTTTGACTAATGAGAACGGTGAAACTCATTGAATCTGGAAATTGATTAATGATATGACTAACCCGTTTATCATCACCTATGATTAACACATTGTTTTTTGTGTGATACGAAACCAGTGAAGTAGATTCGACCGTTATACTTTTAGCTGCATCAAGTGCAGCTGTAATTGCATGACTATAAGAAAAGTCATCTTGTGTAACTGTTTCAGTTGAGTTTTTCATTATCTACTCTGTTTTTTAATTGGTTAATTCATCAGGCGTTGGCGCTTCTATCTCACTATCCACTACCACATCAGTAATTATTTCCTGCGCTTCATGGTTATGCTCTTCATCTTCATGTTCCAATGTAGCTTGTTCATCTATTTCTTCCTCATCCATTTCATCAAGCCCATCAGTCTCATCAAGTGCTTGCTGCTTTTGTTCTTCCAGCTCTTTCGCTTTTTCTCTTTCCAGCATGCGTTTCATTTCATGGGGAATAATGTCTCCCAGTGCTGCAAACTTGGTATAGTCCTCGGCATAATCATCAAGATCATCGACAACATTTAAAAAAGGCATATGAAATAATTTTCGTAATGCCTGTTTACGTAAAAACTCACTGACATTTGGCGATAAAAAATCACTAAAATTAGATTCTTCCGTTAAATCTTCCAGTGGCGGCATATCTTCATCAGTTTTAAGTTGCTGAACTTCCGCTTTATTTACCGGTGTTTCTTCGATCAGAGATTTATTTAGTTCTTCTTTAACTCCAATTTCATTCTCAGCTGCATCTTCAGTTTGTGAAGAAATTTTTCGATTAGACCAACGCCGTAAAAATCCCGAGTGTTCTTCCTGATCATTATTTTTTATTGTCATTTAATGTGTCACTTTATTAGATTCATTATTCGATTTATTTTCATTACCTTTCCAGTTTTCCAGTTTGCGTTTTTTTCTTTTTACCGGAACGTAATTACTAACAACAAAAGATTCCACCCATCGATAAATTTCTGCTGGCATAGCAACCTGAAACACCTGTTCTTCCAGTTCCATAAATGAAGAGGCTTCGTCATAGTTGACGCTAACCTTAAAAGGAACAAGTTCGCCATCTTCCTCTTCATCCCGACAAACAACAAAAACATAAGGCGTGTCTGAAACAATGTTAAAATAATAACTTTCCGCCTCATCTTCGAATAAATTTATTTGATAATTGTTCCAGATATATTTTTCTTCATCAGTTCCAATTCTTGAAACAGTTCTTTCTGGTATCGCAGTGTTATTACCCTCTCCACCTGCGATAACGGCTTCAACCTCCCATTGTTCTGCAAGCCATATGTTGTTTTCAATAACACGATGTTGCATGACAACTGAAACAGGAAAATGCGAAGGTATCGCTTTATCTATTTTATGTTCTGATGTTTTATTAAGACTCATTAGTTTTTCTTTACCTTATTTTGATAAATCTATTTATAAATCACTCAAACATAATATTTGAATCAAATAACGAGCATTAACCTCGCAATTTATATACCAACACCAACACCACCATTTAATGCGATATTTTCATCAACTCTCCTGTTTCGATAATTTCTTTTGGTACAAAACAACACAATTAATTTATTCGTGAGTCATTTTGTCTCACATGATTGTTAGTATTTAACGTTCTTTAGCCAATGCAGCCTTTCGCAACGTAACTTTCACAAAAACAAATAAAGGTATGACTTTTGCTATGTCTGTATAAGATTGCTCGCAACGAGTAAAAAAATAATAACTAATCATGGCGTAAATGCGAATGGATATATTAGACACGACTAACACTGACAAACTGGTTGATCGATTTGGACGACAGGTTACGTATGTCCGGTTATCCGTCACAGACCGTTGTGATTTTCGTTGCCAGTATTGCATGAGTGAAAAAATGCAATTTTTACCCCGGCAAAAACTCTTAACACTGGAAGAACTTGCGACATTGGGAAAAACACTTTCTACGCTAGGTGTTAACAAAATACGCATTACCGGTGGAGAACCACTGGTAAGAAAAAATATTATCTGGTTATTTGATCAGTTAGGCCAGCTCGACCCTATTACCGATCTCACATTAACAACAAATGGTTCCCAGCTTCATAACTATGCAAAAGACTTAAAGTCAGCCGGTGTCACGCGTATTAATATTAGTCTTGATAGTCTTAAAGAGAACCGCTTTAAAGATATCACCCGAACCGGTAGCTTAAACCAGGTACTGAACGGCATAGACTCTGCAATTGAGGCAGGCTTTGAAAAAATAAAAATCAACTCTGTCATTATGAAAAATCATAACCATGATGAAATTCTGGATTTGGTTGACTTCGCCGTTGAACGCAATATCGATATCAGTTTTATTGAAGAAATGCCATTAGGTGTAATTAATTCTCACGGCAGAGATGAAACCTATTTTTCAAGTGATGAAGTCAGACAAAAGATTGAAACGTTATATTCTTTAAATTCTTCAGATAAACAAACTGCCGGCCCATCACGTTATTTCGATATTAACGATAGTAATACAGCCGTTGGTTTCATTTCTCCTCATAGTCATAATTTCTGTGACAGCTGTAATCGTGTACGTGTTACTGCAGAAGGCCGTTTACTTTTATGCCTGGGCCAGGAACATTCGGTTGATTTACGCGATATTCTTCGCAGAAATCCGGGCGATGTTAATAAACTCCGTCACAGTCTGATTGATGCAATGAAAATAAAACCAAAGTCACATGAATTTAACGTTAATGTCGAACCGGTTATTTTACGCTATATGAACATGACAGGAGGTTAAGATGTCTGAACTTAATATAGATAACACAGCTTATGCACCTGCGAATGACTTACCTTTACTTTCTGATTCTGGACTCAGTCCTACTTATTCCGTACAGGCAGTGAATGAGTTTGGCGAAATTCAGGAAAAACATATAGCGGGTGAAAAGCCGTTAACTATTTACGTTAACAAAAAAGAAATTGTAACTTTAATGACATTAGGCACTCAACCTGAGGCATTAGTTTTAGGCTACCTGAGAAACCAGGGGTTTCTTTCAAATATTGAAGAAGTAAAATCTGTACAGGTTGACTGGGAAACTGAATCAGCTGCCATAGTCACGCATTCAACGCATGACTGGGATGACAAATTAAGCCAACGCACGGTTACTTCCGGTTGTGGACAGGGAACCGTGTTCGGCAACATGATGGAACAACTCGACAATATTTCGATTAAGAGCTTTAACACTAACCAGTCTACAATTTATGCATTACTCAATAACATAAGTAAAGAAAATGAAGTCTATAAACGAGCTGGTGGCGTGCATGGTTGTGCATTATGTAAAGACGATCAACAACTTATTTTTGTCGAAGATGTTGGTCGCCATAACGCGGTAGATACTATATCCGGTCTCATGTGGCTCAATAATATTTCTGGCGAAGATAAAACATTTTACACCACCGGACGCTTAACCTCTGAAATGGTGATTAAAGTTGCACAAATGGATATTCCTGTACTTTTATCTCGTTCAGGAATAACACAAATGGGGCTTTCTATCGCGCAACAACTTGATATAACGCTCATTGCTCGTGCTAAAGGAAAACATTTTTTAATATTCAATGGTGCAGAAAATATTACGCTTGATTCACAACCGCATAAATCTGGCAATAAACTATCATCGAAAAATTCATTATGAGTAATATTAATCCTGTTGAAACACCTATAGCGGAAAAAGATAATGAACCTCGTTTTATGAATGTAAAACAGGTCTCTGAATATTTACAGCTCAATGAAAAGAAAATCTATGCGCTGGTCAGTGAAGGAAAAATTCCCGGTACCAAAATCACCGGTAAATGGATGTTTCCCCGTGCATTAATTGATAACTGGATTATTGAATCCAGTCATGGTGGATTGTTAACAGATAGATTAATTATTGCCGGTAGTGATGATGCCTTGTTACAACGTATCATTATGCAAATAGCACAAAACGTTCAGTCAAAAGCGTTAGTGAGTTATAACTCTACGGGTACACGCTTAGGCTTATCACTCCTTTCTCATCATAAGGTTGATGTCTGTGCTATGCACTGGGGGCCTTACTCAGAAAGCCACATACGCCATCCTGCTTTGCTGCATCAATATCCGCAGCACCATAACTGGGTCCTGGTCAGATTATTTAAACGTGAACAGGGCTTATTAATTAACAAAGAACTTTTAGCTGGCAGTAATCATTCAGATTTAAAATCTATTCTCGAAACCGATCTTAAATGGTGTAGCCGGCAAAATGGCGCGGGATCACAACGTTTTCTACTGGAAACATTACAACATTTCGGTATTAACGAAGACAAGCTAAATGTATGTTGTACCGCATTATCTGAACGGGATGCGGCATCAAAAATTACAATGAATCAGGCAGATGTCGCGCCGGGTACCAGAAGTATTGCAACCGAATATTCTCTTGGCTTTATCCCTATAGGCTGGGAAGCATTTGATCTGGCGCTTTACCGTGGCGTTTACTTTAGAACCCTTTTCCAAAATTTACTTGAAGAAATAAAATCAAATAACTGTATGGAACTGGCTAAACAATTAGATGGTTATGATTTTAGTGAGTCCGGAAAATTAATCTGGTCCGCTGAATAATTTTATTTTAAGCGCTAATTTCTTCTACTGTGGTCATATTTGCCTGAGCTAATAAGAAAATACTAAAGCATGTTCCTGCTGATGAATTATTTTCTACACTTATTGTGCCGCCATAACGCTGTATTAAACCAAAACTCACCGATAATCCCAATCCCGATCCATTTTGTTTAGTTGTATAAAATGGATCAAATACCCGGTTAAGTTTATCTTCGGCAATACCAATGCCATTATCTTGCACTTTAATAACAACCCCTTTATTTTCCCAATTCTCAGCTTCAATTTTTAGTTGAATATTTTTACTACTGTTTGCCTGAATCGCATTAACAAATAAATTTATTAATACTTGCTGCAATTCCTGTTTTTGAATAGGTATTGCTATAGTTGCATTAAGATTTAATATAACGTCAACATGATGTGTTTCTGTTTCATATTTCACCAGCAACAATGTGTGTTCAATCACTTCATTAACATTAATATTAGCAATATAGTCATCCGTTCCAGAGCTTTGTGAGTACTGTAATAAACTATTTATTATGGTTCTAATGCGATAAACCTGTTCAATAATTAATTCACTCTCTAACTTAACCGGACTCATTTTATCGCCCATTTCTGCAAGTATGACATCCATGTTACCAAGTATCACTGCTGTCGGATTATTAATCTCATGTGCGATACCTGCAGATAACTCTCCTATTGAAGCCAGTTTTTCAGCTAAAACTAATTGCTTACGTGTTTCATTTAATAAAGCAATATTATCTTTTAACGCTTCATTATTTGTTTGCAACTCAATCGTGCGCTCTTCAACTTTATGCTCCAGCAGTTCTGCTGCATGCATAATTTGCAGGTTTCTTTCCTGCAATTGATCCAGCATTAAATCAAATTGTCGAGCTAACTCACCTATCTCATCATCTGCATCAACATTACCTATGCGCAACTGTTCACCGGCATGTGTTGCCAGTACAACAGAGGTCATTTTCTCAAGTGGTTTAAATATCGATTTTGCTCCACGTATTGCAAACCAACTGGATAACAACATAACAAAAATAAAAAAGACAAATAAAATCAATAAAGCATTTCGTAAGATTTCACTAAATGGCGTTTCAAGGAATCCAACATAAAGAATACCAATACGTTCTCCTCCAACATCATAGATTGGTTCATAGGCGGAGATGTACCAGTCATTGACAACAAAAGCACTATCGATCCAGGTTTCACCCTGTTCTAAAACTTTTGTTCGCACTTCTTGCGATACCCGTGTACCCAACGCACGCTCACCTGATTCATCCTGAACATTAGTGGTAATACGTACATCATCAATAAATACCGTAACGGTACCCAGGCTACCCTCAATTAAACTTCCCGGGCCATAAACAAGATCACGAAGATGATCCACAAAATCAAAATTTCGATTGAGTAATACTCCACCATCGAGTAGTGCTACTATTTTATTTGTTGGCCCGCGTATCGGGTAAACCATGCGTAACATCATTCCACGGTCTTCTACCCGGTGCGATATTGGTTTGGCACGAGGTGTATCGACTAATGACAACCTTAATAAGGTGCTGTCTATATCTTTTTCGCGATCTAAATCCTCTTGAGTAAATATTTCAATCCCACTCAGGCCATGTTTAATTTTTGCATGATTTATTAATACGCTGCGTTTACTGTGAGTAAATCCGGCGTGAGGAGGTTCATATAACCAGTTACCTTTTAAATTCAATAAATGCAAATAATCGAAGTGTTCTTCTTCTTTTAACAAATCAATTTCAAGTTTTATCGACTCATAATCTTTATTATATAAACTGTTTCGAAGCGTATAGGATTCACCTAAACGTTCCAGTTTTGCCAGGTAATTTTTTTGCTGCTGATAAAAAACTTCATGTGTTACAGAAAGGTCTGTACTCACTTTCATAAACAAGTGATCGTAACTAAAGTTATTACTCCAGTAAGCAGCCATGCTTAAAACTATCGGCATAACAATAAAAATGGGTAATAAAACCAGCAATAACAGTTTATAACGGAGGTTTTTTTTTATTCGTAAAATGAAATTTTGCAAAAACATAGTTGTGTTGAACAATTATGCTTTAGCTAATTTTACTGACTCGAACAAAATAACTACGTCCATGTTTGAAATTTTCGTTCTAATGTCTTGCGCGATACCCCAAGACGACGAGCCGCTTCTGATTTATTTCCATCAACTGATTTAAGTACATTCTGCATGTGATGTTTTTCAACATCCAGCATGGACCAGTTACCCGGATAATCAACTTCTGCAACTTTTGCAGCTTTATTATTAATCGTAGAATTTTTTTGAATGCAATTAAGCGGTGTTCTTCCCAACAAAAGAGAACGCTCAATAATGTT
>DAOVYB010000030.1 GCA_030635835.1 Gammaproteobacteria bacterium | reverse complement strand
TTAGAAGATATTGTTCGTCTGGTGCCTGCTCCAGTTGGAGATAAAGATGCGCCATTACAGGCACTCATTATTGATTCGTGGTTTGATAATTACCTGGGTGTTGTTTCCTTAGTGCGAGTCGTCAATGGCCGCTTAATGAAAAAACAAAAAATTCGCATTATGTCAGCAGGGCGTAATCATCTTGTTGACCATGTTGGAATTTTTACACCTAAACGTCAGGATCTTGAATCGCTGGATGCCGGTGAAGTGGGTTATGTGATTGCTGGCGTTAAAGATATTGATGGTGCCCCCGTCGGTGATACCATTACAGAAGTAAATAAACCTGCCGATGAAGCTTTACCTGGTTTTAAACAGATTCAGCCCCGCGTATTTTCAGGTCTTTTCCCTGTCGCGGGTGATGACTATGAAAACCTGCGTGAAGCGCTTGCCAAATTACGACTCAATGATGCGGCTTTATTTTATGAACCAGAAACTTCTACAGCATTAGGTTTTGGTTTCCGTTGTGGTTTCCTCGGTTTGCTGCACATGGAGATTATTCAGGAGCGACTTGAACGGGAATATGATCTAAACCTGATTACCACCGCACCAACGGTAGTATTTGAAATTGAAAATACCAAGGGTGAAGTATTTAAAATTGAAAATCCGGCCGAAATGCCAGAACCCAACTTCATTAATGAAATTCGTGAACCCATTGTTGTTGCAAATATTTTAGTACCTCATGAATATGTTGGGAATGTAATAACGCTTTGTATTGAAAAACGCGGTGTGCAGAAAAATATGCAATATCTCGGTAATCAAGTGTCCATAGCATATGAAATGCCGATGAATGAGATCGTTCTGGATTTCTTTGATCGTCTTAAATCAACCAGCCGTGGTTATGCCTCAATGGATTATGAATTTGAACGCTTCCAGGCAGCTGATTTAGTGAAGCTTGATATCATGATTAATGGCGAAAAAGTGGATGCTTTATCGGTTATTGTGCATCGGGAACAATCGATTGCGCGTGGTCGAGATTTAACTGAGCGCATGAAAGATATTATTCCAAGACAAATGTTTGATGTGGCTATTCAGGCGACGTTAGGTGCAAAAATTATTGCCCGAACAAATGTAAAAGCATTACGCAAAAATGTGACCGCCAAATGTTATGGTGGTGACATTACACGTAAGAAAAAATTATTAGAAAAACAAAAAGCCGGTAAAAGAAGAATGAAACAGGTGGGTAGCGTTGAGATCCCACAGGAAGCCTTCCTTGCCGTATTAAATACAGGAAAAGATAAATGAATGTTGATTTTTCACTGGTGCTTGCCATCGTGGTCCTGGTTTCAGGAAGTATCTGGGCAATTGATCACTGGTTCTTTGCTGCTAAAAGGCCGTCAGATGAAGGTGTAGATAAAGATGGAAATCCTGTTAGCAATGAACCTGCAATTGTTGAATTTTCGCGTTTTATATTTCCAGTAGTCCTGATTGTTTTTATATTAAGAGGATTTATCGCAGAACCATTTAGAATTCCTTCTGGTTCAATGTTGCCGACGCTGGAAGTTGGTGATTTTATTCTGGTGAGCAAATTCAATTATGGTGTGCGTTTGCCAGTGATTAACAAAAAAATTATTGATCTTGGCTCCCCTGATAGAGGTGATGTGGTGGTCTTTCGCTACCCAGAGAATCCATCAATTGACTACATAAAACGGGTAATTGGTGTTCCTGGGGATGAAATTGGCTACTATAATAAGGTATTGTATATAAACGGAAAAATAGCTGAACAACAGCCAATAGGGGACTACCCTTTTGGTTATTATAATTTTAAAAGGTTGGGTGAAACACTACCGAATCCTGAGTTAAAACATCATATTTTAGTGAGTGATTCACAGGCCGCTTCTGATTTTGTTTTAGTGGTTCCTGAGAAAAGTTACTTTGTCATGGGAGATAATCGGGATAATAGCCGTGACAGCCGGGTATGGGGATTTGTACCTGATGATAACCTGGTCGGTCGAGCATTCTTTGTCTGGATGAGTTGGGAATGGGGACATTGGCCAAAATGGCATCGAGTTGGAACAGTTATTCAGTAATGTAGTTTGATTATTAAATTAATAAAAATTAAATCGATCAATTTAAGGAGTCTGTAATGCAGTCGAAGAATAAACAAAAAGGTATGACAGGAATTAGTATCATGGCGATACTTATTGTTATCGCATTTGTGGCACTGATATTTTTGAAGATTATGCCAGTTTACTTTGACTCTTTTAAAGTGGGAGATGTTGTTTCAGGATTAAAAGAAGAGCGTGGTTTAGGTGAAAAACCAAATAGTGAAATTGTTAAAATTATTTTGAAACGTCTGGATGTCAATATGGTATCGGATGTCACAAAAGAACATATTTTTATCGAGAAAATTAAAGGCCAGGTACTTGTTGATGTTGAATACGAAGTACGTAAGCCTATGTTTGGTAATCTGGATGTGATTATTACTTTCAAAAAGAGTGTTGAGGCTCCTGCCATTTGAATCATGCTGAACAAGTTGCCAAAGTTAGTCAGATAGTTGACTACCATTTTAAAGATGAGAGCCTGTTAAAATTAGCACTAACCCATCGTAGTATGGGCTCGAGGAATAATGAGCGGCTTGAATTTCTGGGTGACTCAGTTTTGGGTATGGTTATTAGCAGTGAGTTATTTAAGCGTTTCCCTAATGAAAAAGAAGGTGTATTAACCCGTCTTCGTTCAAGTTTGGTTAAAGGTGAAACTTTAAGTGAAATTTCGTCAGAATTAAATCTGGGTGAGTTTATTCAGCTTGGCTCGGGTGAATTAAAAAGTGGTGGTTTTCGCAGAGCATCAACTTTAGCAGATGCAGTAGAAGCTATTATTGGCGCAATTTATCTTGATTCCTCTGCTGAGTTTGGTATTAAGAAAGTTGAAGAAATTATTCTAAGCATTTTCAATAGCCGAATAGATAATTGTGAGCCTGCAGGTATTTTAAAAGATCCAAAAACACGTTTACAGGAATATCTTCAAGCGAAAGGTTTACCATTACCAACGTATAGTGTTGTTTCAATATCCGGCAAAGAACATCAACAATCCTTTAAAATTTCCTGCGCAATAAAAGGATTTTCTAATCATGTAGTTGCAATTGGTGCCAGTCGTCGTAAGGCTGAGCAAGCTGCAGCAGAGAAAGCATTAAGTACGATTATTCATGAATAATTCAAATAAAGAGTTTCGCTGTGGTTATGTTGCCCTTATAGGTCGGCCTAATGTGGGTAAATCCACCCTAATGAATTATGTGTTAGGGCAAAAAATCAGTATTACTTCGCATCGTCCGCAAACAACACGTCATCGTATTATTGGAATTAAAACGACAGATGATGTTCAAATCGTTTACGTTGATACACCTGGTATTCATGATAATGAAAAAAAAGCGATGAATCGTTATATGAACCGTACTGCTGGTGCGAGTTTTAAAGATGTTGATGTGATTGTTTTATTAGTTGAAGCAATGAAGTGGACTGACGAAGATGAGTTAGTAATTAAGCGGCTGCAACACGTATCGACTCCAGTCGTGTTAGCTGTAAATAAAGTCGATTTAGTTAAGAAAAAAGAACAACTTTTACCTTTTATAGAACAAATAAAAAATAAATATGCCTTTAAAGACATAATTCCGTTATCTGCTATTAAAGGTGATAACACGGAAGGTTTTGAAAAAGTTATTTCAGAGTATTTACCACCCTCTGAAGCCTTTTATTCTGAAGATCAAATAACTGATCGCAGTCAACGCTTTATGGCGTCTGAAATTATTCGTGAAAAACTCATGCGTAATCTAGCTCAGGAGTTACCCTATAACTTAACAGTTGAAATTGAAAAATTCACCCATGATGGAAAGTTACTTGATATCGCGGCAGTGATATGGGTTGAACGAGATAATCAAAAAGCCATTATTATAGGTAAAGGTGGTTCAAAGCTTAAAGATATGGGTACTAAAGCGCGTATTGATATGGAAAAAATGTTTGAAGAAAAAGTATTTCTTCAGCTCTGGGTGAAAGTTAAAAGTGGCTGGTCAGATGATGAAAGGGCTTTAAATAGCCTGGGATATACTGACGAATAAATAAAGGTGAGTGAGAGTGAGTCAGCAACATCACCGGGTCAGTTTACAATCTGCTTTTATACTGCATGGCAGGGATTTTCGTGATAGCAGTCGTTTGTTAGATGTTTTTAGCAGAGATTATGGCAGAGTTAGTTTAGTTGCAAAGGGCGCGAGATCACCTCGTTCTAAATTACAGGGCATATTACAACCTTTTTCTCCTCTAATAATATCATGGTCAGGAAAAGGTGAAGTACAAACTTTAACTGCTGCAGAAGCCGTTAAAAGTACAATTAACTTGTCAGGAAAACAGGTTATGAGTGCCTATTATATCAATGAACTGTTGCAACGTTTTATAACTTTTCATGATCCTCATCCTGAATTATTTTCGATATATCAGAATGCGTTAGAAAGTTTTTTAATTGATGAAGAAGAGTTGGTATTGCGAGTATTTGAAAAACACCTTTTAACTGAAATTGGTTATGGTTTAAATCTTGAAATCGATTCTGAAACCGGAGCAACTATAGATAAAGGTGAACAGTATTATTATGATATTGAACAAGGTCCGGTTAATATAAAAAACAGCAAAATTACAGATGAGTTGATGATATCCGGGCAGACTTTACTTGATATGTCGGCAGAAAAATTTAGTTGTGCGCAAAGTCAAAAAGAAGCAAAACAACTCATGCGAATTATTTTAAGTCACCATTTGGGTGATAAACCCCTTAAGACAAGAAGTTTACATTGGTATAAGACATTATGAATAAAACAAATCCTATCTTACTCGGTGTAAATATTGATCACGTAGCAACTTTGCGGCAATCAAGAGGCACTCGTTATCCTGAACCTATACAAGCTGCTTTAGTTGCAGAACAGGCGGGAGCAGATGCAATCACACTTCATTTACGTGAAGACCGTCGCCATATTCAGGAGCGTGATGTTGAAATGCTAAAAGGTATTTTACAGACTCGTATGAATCTTGAAATGGCAGTAACTGATGAGATGCTGAATTATGCCGAGAAAATTAAACCTGAAGACTGTTGCTTGGTACCTGAGAAACGTGAAGAACTCACCACTGAAGGTGGACTTGATGTTGCCGGTCAAATGTTAAAAATGAAAGAAGCATGTTCGCGCCTGGCTGATCGTAATATCAGGGTGTCGCTTTTTATCGATGCGGATAAAAAGCAAATTGAGGCTGCAGTTGAATGTGGCGCGCCCGTTATTGAAATTCATACCGGACATTTTGCTGATGCTGAATCTGTATATGAGAAGGAAAAGGAATATCAACGTATTATTGAAGCAGTTGAGTTTGCAGATAGCTTAGGTTTACATGTTAATGCAGGGCATGGCTTACATTATCATAATGTTAAAGAGATTGCAGTTATTGAGCCCATTCGGGAATTAAATATAGGGCATGCCATAATCGCCAGAAGTTTGTTTACCGGACTCGATGCTGCAGTAAAAGAAATGAAAGAATTGATTGATTTAGTAAGAGCGTGAAATTAAATTTATGATTTTTGGTATCGGTACAGACATTGTTCATATTAATCGCATGAAAGATAGTTTAGATAAGCATGGTGATAAATTTGCACGCAGGATTCTTACTGATCATGAGTTTGCAGAGTTTGAAAAACTCGAAGGGGAAAATATTAAGCCTGCATTTTTAGCAAAGCGTTTTGCCGCTAAAGAGGCAACGGCAAAAGCAATGGGTACAGGTTTTACTCAGGGCTTATCATTACACCATATCGGCGTGAAACATGATGATGCAGGCAGACCTATTCTTGATTTTGTAGGTATTGCAGATGAATTTATGCGGCAAAATAAAATATTGCATCCTCACTTAAGCCTGGCTGATGAAAGAGAATATGCGGTCGCATTTGTTACTCTGGCTCTGTAGATCTTCTAGCTTAATTTATATTATTCCAGTCCATTTCAATAAAAGCTGGTCCATCTTTAATTAGCCGTTTTATTTCCTGTATTACTGGTTTAATAAGTTGATTAACCTGAGAATAATCCTTTTGTTTTAACAGGTCATTAAGGGGTTGAGTGCACATTCTTAATTTTGGGACAATACAATATGCCGTGGCACCAAGGAGCTTGTGAATATGCTCAGCCAGCATTTCCATATTGTTTTCCTGAACAGAATTTTCTATTTGTTCAAGGCGTTCATTAAGCTCAGCTAGCAGCATAGCGAAAAGTTCTTTTGCTAAAGATACGTTACCATTTGCAGCGATAATGGATTGTTCTATATCAACTATTTTTGTCATTCTAGTTTACTGCCAACATATATGATTGTGCGTTTGTTAAAATGAGGTTTAGTGCAAATCTTGATTAAATTACTATAAAATAGGTTATATATTGTATCTTCCAATGAGTATTAATACAGAGTAATAATAAATGAAATCTTCTAATAATACTAACTACCCGACAATTGAATCGTTTGTTGGCAATACGCCTTTGGTTCGATTACAGCGTTTGCCTGGCAAAACCAGTAATATCATATTGGTTAAATTAGAAGGTAATAATCCTGCCGGTTCAGTTAAAGATCGGCCTGCACTGAGCATGATACAGCATGCTGAATCGCGTGGAGAAATAAAATCGGGGGATACCCTTATCGAGGCGACCAGTGGAAATACCGGGATTGCACTGGCTATGGTAGCGGCTATTAAAGGTTATCGTATGGTATTAATTATGCCTGATAACATGAGTATTGAACGACGCGCTTCAATGCGAAGCTATGGTGCTGAAATAATACTGGTATCACAGGAACAAGGTATGGAAGGGGCGCGTGATCTCGCTTTACAAATGCAAAAAGAAGGTAAAGGTAAGGTACTCGATCAATTTTCAAACCCTGACAATCCTTGTGCTCATTATGAAACCACGGGCCCGGAAATATGGCGGGATACGGATGGCAAAATTACTCATTTTGTCAGTGCCATGGGCACAACAGGTACAATTATGGGCAACTCACGTTATTTGAAAGAGCAAAATCCTGATATTCAAATCGTTGGTGTACAACCTGAGGAAGGTGCATCTATACCGGGCATTCGTCGTTGGACACCGGAATACTTACCTGAAATTTTTGAATCCAGTCGAGTAGATATGACAATCGACATGGGACAAGAGGAAGCAGAAAGTACGACATTAAAACTTGCAACTGAAGAGGGCATCTTTTGCGGGGTTTCTTCAGGTGGTGCAGTTGCAGCTGCACTAAGACTTTCAACTCAGGTAGAAAATGCCATTATTGTCACGATTATTTGCGATCGTGGTGATCGTTATCTATCAACCAATATCTTCCCAACCTAAATAGGAAACTATTGCATTCGTGCAAAGACCTCTACTAATTTTAGAAATAAATATTTATCCACGGAAAATTAATTAATATGCGTAGAAGAAAACAACCACTTCAGGAACATGAAGCAGAAGTGGAATCATTAAGTCATGATGGAAAAGGAATTTGTCGTGTTGAAGGAAAAGCTATTTTTGTCAGTGGTGCCTTGCCAGGTGAACGTATTCGTTTTTCCTTTCGCCCGCATAAAAAGAAATATGATGAAGGTAACTTAATTGAAATATTAAAACCGTCGCCTGATCGAATTGAAGCAAAATGTAAACATTATGGTATCTGTGGTGGTTGCAGCTTTATGCACTTAAGCAGTGAAAAACAAATTGAAGCGAAACAACAAGTTTTACTTGATGGTCTGGAACATATTGCGAAAGTAAAGGCAAATGAAATATTGCCGCCTGTTACCACGCATCCATGGGGTTACCGCAGAAAAGCACGTTTGGGTGTTAAATACGTTTTCAAAAAAGAAAAAGTCTTAGTTGGCTTTCGTGAACGTAGTGCACCTTATTTGGCTGAGTTGGAACAATGTGAAGTACTGCATCCTGATGCAGGTATGCGCTTAACTTCGTTTGCAACATTAATCCGTAGTTTGAGTTGTTATGACAAGATTGCGCAAATTGAAGTGGCAATAGCTGAAAATGTCAGTGCTTTTGTTTTTCGAAATTTAGTTGAGTTAACGGAGGAAGATAGAGAAAAATTAATTAACTATGCAAAAGAAGAATCTATTGCTATCTATCTGCAACCCAAAGGCCCCGACTCAGTAACACCACTTTATCCTGAAAATCCGCACCTGCAATATAGCTTGCCAGAATATAATGTTACTTTGGACTTTGAACCAACAGACTTTACCCAGGTGAATCAGGATATTAATCCTAAAATGATTAAGTTGGCATTAGAGTTATTGGATTTAAATGAAAATGATCACGTGCTGGAACTTTTTTGTGGTTTAGGCAATTTTACTTTACCTATGGCGCGTTTTGCCAGACAGATTACGGGTGTTGAAGGTGGTGCAGAACTTATCCAACGAGCTAATAAAAATGCTGAACTCAATAATATTAGTAATACGGATTTACATGTAGCCAACTTAATGGAAGACGTGACGGGTAGCAGTTGGCTGAAAAATGATTACACTAAACTCTTGCTTGACCCACCGCGAAGTGGTGCAAAAGAAATGTTACCTTATATCGATAAAATGAATATTAAACATATTGTTTATGTTTCCTGTAACCCTTCAACTTTAGCAAGAGATGCTGGTACCTTAGTTAATGAGATGGGCTACACTTTAGAAAAGACAGGCATTATGGATATGTTTCCACATACAGCGCATGTTGAATCAATTGCATTATTCACAAAAAAGTAAAGTTTTATATGGCGACAGAAATAGAAAGAAAATTTTTACTTAATGATGCTGGCTGGAAAGAGTTAGCTGATGAAGGCAAGCATTATTCGCAAGGATACCTGGTTGGCAGCAAGCATGCTTCTGTCCGGGTTCGTATTCAGGGAGAACGTGCTTTTTTAAATATTAAATCAGCAACAATTGATATTACCCGTCAGGAATTTGAATATGAAATTCCTCTCGAAGAAGCAACAGAAATGCTTGAAACATTATGTGAAAAACCTTTAATAAATAAAATCCGCTACCATGTGAAAAATGCAAACCATGTATGGGAGATTGATGTGTTTTCTGGCGATAATGAGGGACTTATTGTTGCAGAGGTTGAGTTAAAAGATAAAGATGAATTTATTGAAAAACCTGATTGGTTAGGTGAAGAAGTATCAGATGATATCCGCTATTATAATGTTAGCCTGGTAAAACATCCTTTCAAAGACTGGAACTAATTTATACAAATAATATGTCGGTATTAGAAAACAATAAAAATGAAAAACATATTAATGTTGATGTAAACAAACAACAATTAACCTTATTGCAAGGTAAAACTGTTATTGCCAGTTATGCTAGATCAACCGCTAAAAATGGAGTAGGCCAGAAAAATGGCAGCGAGTGTACCCCTTTAGGATGGCATTCTGTTCGTGCAAAAATTGGAAGTGAAGCACAGGAAAATACTATTTTCGTTGGACGCAGAGAAACCGGTGAAATATATAGTGAGCCGCTTCGTCAGAATAATCCGGAACGTGACTGGATTCTTACACGAATACTCTGGTTAAGTGGACTGGAATCAGGGAAAAACAGGGGTGGAGAAGTTGATACTATGCGCCGCTATATTTATATACACGGTTGTCCTGATAGTGACTCCTTTTCGACGCCTTCTTCACATGGCTGTGTGAAAATGCGTAATAACGATGTTATTGAATTATTTAACAATGTTGATTCAGGTATTCGTGTTTTTATTTATTGATACGATGCATAGTATAGGTCATATATTGAAATCACATACATTAAAATTATTATTGATCGTTTGCCTGCTCTTTCAGACAGGTTGCGGGTTAAAATTTAAAAAGAAATCAGAAAGCATTACAGCTGCACAGCCTGAGATAAATACTACTTCGCGCCAGATATCTAATAAAGAAAGAAAAGATCTGGTTAAATCAGGGAATGCTTTCAGTATTGAAGATATACAACAGATAACTTCATATTATTCAGATAAAGCAAATGCTCGCATTAAACAAGATATGATGTCGCATACAAAACTTACCAGTAAACAAAGAAATAAACTCATGGTGAATGAGATTATTTCACGTGATGTTCAGATTATACCTTTACCTTTGAATCTGGAAAGAACACTTACTTCATTACCATTAAATGTACTTCGGGTGCATGCAGGTAGCAGGGTGATGTTAATAAATGTGAAGTCGAGAAAGATTTTAGATATTATAAAAATATAATAAAGTAAACATTAATACATTATAAAAAAGTAGGGAACGTTATGTCACTTGGTCCAATTATGCTGGATCTAGACTCAGTTGAAATGAGTCCTGAGGAACGGGAAATTTTACAAAATCCACTAGTTGGTGGAGTCATATTATTTAGTCGAAATTTTTCATCAGTTGAGCAACTGATACATCTGGTTACAGAAATTCATCAAATACGTGAACCACGTTTACTGATAGCGGTTGATCATGAAGGTGGTCGGGTTCAGCGCTTTCGCGATGGTTTTACTTCTTTACCTGCTGTTGGACATTTTGGTGAAATATATCAGCATAATCCTAAACGCGCACATTTATTATCCGAAACAGCGGGTTGGATGATGGCAGCAGAGTTACGTGCAGTGGGTATTGATTTTAGTTTTGCTCCAGTGCTGGATATTAATTATGGAGTGAGTGATGTTATTGGTGATCGTGCTTTTCATCAGGATAGCAATATTATCACTGAATTAGCTCATGCCTATACAACGGGAATGCAAAGAGCTGGTATGGCTGCAACGGGTAAACATTTTCCCGGACATGGTGCGGTTACAGCAGATTCTCATGTAGCTATGCCGGTTGATAACCGAGAGTATAAAGACATTTATGCAAACGATATTTTACCTTTTAAACGTATGATACAACACGGCATAGCCGCAATTATGCCAGCTCATGTTGTGTATCCTAACGTTGATAAATTACCCGCAGGTTTTTCTGAGGTATGGCTTAAGGATATATTACGTAAACGTCTCGGTTTTCAGGGCGTAATATTTAGTGATGATTTAGATATGAAAGGTGCCAGTGTTGTTGGTGAAAAATATGTCGATCGGGCAGAAAAAGCCTTATCTGCTGGTTGTGATATGGTTCTGGTCTGTAATAATCGTGATGGTGCACTAAATGTTTTAGATAATCTGAGTGGACACAATGATCCGGTTTCTCACTTACGCTTAGCTAGAATGCATGGGAAACATGAAATCACTATGCAGGAACTACATAAAACGACAGAGTGGAAAAAATCATCAGATATGTTAAAACGTTATCAGGATGACCCAACTTTAGATTTAGAGTTTTGAAAAATAAATTACCTTAGGTTTAATAAATAGCATGTTAGAAAAACTACATAACTACTTCCCATTTTTATATGAAACGGATGCCTGGATTTTACAAATATTTGTTATTGTCTTTGCTGCTTTGCTGCTCGATTTTATTCAAAAGAAAGTCCTTAGACGAATCCAAAAACAATTAGAAAAATCGGATAACTTATGGGATGACGCATTTATACATGCGGTAATAAAGCCTTTGAGCGTGTTGATCTGGATATTTGGTCTTTCTCTTGCCATGGATGTTGCAGGTTTAACTCATGCCTTAAAGTTTTTTGAGGTTGGTGTTATCGTTGTCATTACCTGGACTATCATCCGTTTAATTTCATATGTCGAACAAAATATAATTAAACAACAGGAAATCATTGGTAAAAAAGTTGATAAAACCACAGCGGATGCAATCAGTCAGTTGTTGCGTGTATCCGTTATAATCACTTCAACACTAGTGGGTTTGCAAAGCTTAGGTTTTAATATATCAGCAATCTTAGCGTTTGGTGGTATTGGTGGTATCGCGATTGGTTTTGCTGCAAAAGATTTACTGGCCAACTTTTTTGGTGGTTTAATGATTTATCTGGATCGACCATTTTCAGTTGGTGACTGGATTCGTTCTCCAGATCGAAATATCGAAGGTACGGTAGAAAAAATTGGCTGGCGTTTAACCCTGATTCGAACCTTTGACAAACGCCCGCTTTATATTCCAAATTCGATGTTTGCCAGTATCTCAGTTGAAAATCCTTCCCGCATGACACATCGCCGTATCCATGAAACGATTGGTGTACGTTATGAAGATAATAAACATCTATCTGCAATAATTGTCGATGTA
>DAOVYB010000094.1 GCA_030635835.1 Gammaproteobacteria bacterium | reverse complement strand
GTTTCGGCCGGACTGCCGAGTAGGTGGTTGCACCCCAAGGGCAATTCTTTATGTGGTTTTCAACAAGATTCAGGAAAAGACAGCAAGGACGTGTCTGTTGCTTGTCCAAAAGAAAGGTACCAAAGAAAAAGACACCCGAAAACTTGTTGGAATTTCCAATTCCAATTCCCTCACATCAAAAGAAAAACAGGCACTCGCAAACTCGCACGGTGCTCCGCACTTTATCGTGCTCAAACAAATGCTCGCTATGATCCTGTTTTACTTTTGATGTGAGGCTGCGTTTAACGGGAGTTAATGATTAAGCTGTAGGTAGAGATTTTAATCACTATCGCTTGTTATATATTTTGTGAAAGCACCCTTGATTATTTCACACCATCGACAGCTATGAATTCGGCTTCTGATACATCTTCGCGAAGTTTACGAACTTCCAAATACTCTGGTGAGTTATAGAATGCTTCGGCATCCGACAGCTCAGGAAACTCAATAATAACGATACGACGTGATTCGACCGGTCCCTCAAGGGTGATTGTAGAACCCCCTCTGGCGATGAATCGGCCACGGTACTTTTCAATGATTGGAGGAGTTGCAGCTTGGTATTCTTTAAGCAATGCCGGATCTTCTGCGTCTATGCGAACGACTATATATGCTGACATGTTCTAAAAATCTCTAACAGTGAATGATGTGAATATCGTTAATATTATTTAATAGGGAACACGGGGCTATATTTTAATAATCTAATTATTTTCCCAGTGAACCCCGTGTTCCCCGTGGTTATTAATTTTTTTGACTTATACAGTACGTGGACTAATCTCACCTCGACACATCGCATCATATTCATCCTGATAAAAAAACTTTTCTTCTCCAAAAGCAGGTTTGAGTTGATCCAGCCAGGTTGCTTTTTCATCAAACTTTGCAAAGAAAGGTTGTTGTACCCAATCAGGATTACGCGCTTGTATAAAGCGTAAAACAAAAACTTTTTCACCGTTGATTTCACTAATGCCCTGTACTTCTACTTTACCGGGTCCGGCACTCATTGAAGGGCCGCGTGCTGTACGTGCAAGTCCTGAAACCTGTTTTATTGCTTCATGATAAACTTGCCATGCACGTGCAAGGGGAACTTCAAAATAACGTTTCGCTCCGGTGTCTCTTTCTATAAACATATAATAAGGAATTAAACCCAGCTTAACTTGCATACGCCACATGGTTGACCAGATTTCAGGATCATTATTAATGTTATTTAATAAAGGTGCCTGGGTGCGAATAGTGACACCGGCATCTTTAATGCGTTGAATCGCACGCTTGACCATCGGTGTATTCATTTCACGCCAGTGATTAAAGTGCGCCATTAGTGCAACATGTTTACCTGCTTTTACCAGCTTGCTAAATAAAGCAATTAGTTCATCGGCATCTTTATCAGTGACATAACGTTGTGGCCAAAAAGTAAGAGATTTAGTGCCAATGCGAATAGTTTGGATGTGATCAAATTTCGACTCTAATAAAGGTTCCAGATAACTCACAAGGTGATTGGTTTTCATCACCATGGGATCACCACCGGTGACTAATAAATCACTAATGTTTTTATGTTCAGCAAGATAACGGTGCAAGTGATCGGCTTCTTTTGCTGAGAAGCGTAATTCCTTATCACCTATAAACTGTGCCCAGCGAAAACAAAAAGTACAGTAGCTGTGACATACCTGACCCTGGCTAGGGAAAAATAAAAAAGTTTCACGGTATTTGTGTTGCACACCTTCTAGTACTTCTTCATCGAGTTTAGGAACATTCAATAATTGCTGGTCGGCTGGGTGCGGGTTGAGATGTTGACGAATTTCATTGGCGACGCGTTGAATTTCTTTTTTATCAGCATCACTACGTAATACCGCGGCCATTTTTTCAAAGTCATCTTCAGCCAACATGCCTTTTTGTGGGAAGGTGAGTTGAAACATAGGATCTTCAGGAATGTTATTCCAGTCGATAAGCTCATCGATGACATATTGATTAACACGGAAAGGTAAAACATTTGCTACAACACGCATTTCGAAACGTTGTTCTGCAGAAAGGTTGCTTAAGGCTTCAATTTTGTCGAATTGGCGCTCAGTATAAACCTGAAAACGAATGGTCTCTGATTCAGTTTGAGCAAATTGCTTTTGTTTTAATTCGACGACAGGTGTCATTAAGTAACCTCAATTTTTATATTTTCTACTAATAAAATGACACTGAATCTGCTTAGTTGCAGATGAAAAACCAGGTTGTGCCAAGTGCTGTATATACTTAGTTGTTCAGGCGGCACTCCAATAAAGAATGCATAAAGTCGAAAAGTGTACCATTTTGGCTACTTAACATCTAATGGGGTAAAAATTAGAATGCGGTAAAGTGTTAATAATCACATAAATATGCTCGATTTCGTCGCTAAATTCCCCAAAATAGCATGATATGTGATTTTCGAGAGCTGCGAGGAATTTTAAATCGCACTAAATTATGCTGGCTGAGATGATTATTTGATTAGTATCTAACAGCAGGCGTTTCAATAGGCAGGCCGTTACCGCGTGAATGAAGATAAAGTTCTAGATTGATAAATTCATCTGAACCTAAATCAAAAGGTTCAGCTCTAAAAGAACGGAAGCACTGCTTGAAACGACCATGCAAGCTGGTCATTTTGCCATTCCCGAGGCGGTATAACGGAAATCCATTGCTGTGTCCCTGGCTGAGAACTTGTCCTCGTAAGCGCTGACCAGCAAATTGATCATGGCAGGTAACACAGGCCATGTTCATTTGTCCGAAACGTGTGTTGTAGAGTTTTTTACCTTTTTCATAAAAAGGTTTAAGTTCGTCAGTGATTTTGACGTTAACTTTTTCTCCGCGCGCCAGGTAACGGACAAAGGCTTCGAGTTCTACTAAGTCAACACAATCATAAACATACGGCACATTATCCAGATATTCTTCTCCACAATAGTTTATCTGCTCTTGTAATGTAAAAGGTTTTCCTTGTTCTTTATTGTATATAGGGTAGCTGGCAATTTTTTTCAGATTAAATTTGTTGCCATTTTTACCGTGACAATTTGCGCAGCTTTTCTCGTTGACCCCGGCTTGATGAAATTGTGTACGACCTTCTTCTACTGCTGTCATACCGGGGTTGGCAAAATCATCATTTTGCATTTCACGTGTTGCTGCTGTCAGATATTCAGAACCTGATTTTAGTTCACGTGCTGTAACTGAGTTTAGAAAAATTATCGGTAGCAGTGTGATAAACAATAAGCGGTGTTTGTGGTTAATCATATCTTGTTTTCTCATTTCAATGTCATCAGATAGGCGATGACGTCTTCTGCTTCCTGGGCATTTAACACAGGTTTGCCCCAATAGTTATCATCAACGCGATTATTTTCTTTGGGATCTTTATAGAAGCCGGGCATGATGGTGGTTGGAATGACTTTTTGTTCGTCTGCCACGCGTAAGCGGATTTGTCCTTCACTTAAGCGCGAAGCAATACCGTGTAATGGTGGTCCAACAGTGCCGTGAAAAGTTTCTTCAGGAATGGGTAAATTATGGCAAGCAAGACAGTTACCTTTATTTTTGTTTATAACAATCTTACGGCCACGTTGAGCATTTCCTTTAAAACCACCGAAAGGTGCATTGATAGCGTAGTTTTTAATTTTCCAGGGATAATAATTTTGTTCTGAGTATGAAGGGAAAACTATAGTAAAAGATATTAATGACATGATGATGCTAATTACACCATGGTTAATAGACTTTTTATTCATTGCATAAATTTTCCAGTTAAGAAATTAAAGTCCTTTGTGCTATGAATCCATTATAATTAAAATATAGCAATAAAATTAAATTTTTTCTTTTAAGTCAAGTGAGACAGAGTTAATACAATAACGAAGCCCTGTAGGTTGTGGTCCATCGGAAAAAACATGCCCTAAGTGTGAGCCACAGTTTCGGCAGTGAACTTCAGTTCGAGCCATACTGAGAGAATTATCCTGCGTTTCTTCAATGGCGCTATCATTAATTGCCTGATAATAGCTTGGCCAGCCTGTGCCTGAATCAAACTTAGTATCAGATGAAAATAATTCTTCGCCACAGCCAGCACAGATGTAGGTGCCGGCTGTTTTGCAGTCGGCATATTTTCCACTGAAAGGATGTTCTGTGCCATGCTGGCGCATTACCTGAAATTGTTCAGGACTCAGGCATCCTTGCCATTCCTGTTCTGTTTTTTTTGACACGAATCTTAATTTGTTTTCTTTTTATTTTTTATCAGCATATTTTTATTTTTCTCTTCAAGAGAAGCGATAAGTGCATCAATGCCTTCTGTTCTAAATTGTGTGGCAAAGTTATTTTTATAAGTTGTGATCATGCTGATACCTTCTATAGATACATCATAAACTTTCCAGCCTTTTTTGGTGAGGTGAAGGCGGTAATGAATGGGAATATGCTCACCTTTATCTGTGACTAATTCGGCCCTGACTGTAAGAGCAGTATCACCATCATGTTGCTTAAGCGGAAAATATTGAATGAGATCTTCTTTTAATTTTTTATCACTCCCATCTAAATATTCAGATAAAGCTGAAGAATAAAAGCGTAAAAGTAATAAACGGAACTGACGAATAAATTTCACTTTTTGTTGTTTTTCAGCCTGACGCCAGTATTTACCCATCACCATTTTAGAAGCAGCAATAAAATCAAGGTGTGGAAGAATAATGTCTTCTACCAGCGATTTTATTTTGTCGGGGGATTGTTTGATTTCGGCCTGGCTGGCATTAATTGATCGCAGCATTTTTGTTGTTGCAATCTTAAGCATTTCATCAGGTGCCTGAATGCTGGGGTTGGCGGCTGCAAGACTATTTGAGATAAACAGAAGGCCAAAAATAAGTGTCATTAATCCGTTTTTTAATGTTCTCTGGATTGCTTGCCTAATATGCTCCGATTTAGTGTTTTTACTGATTTTTGACGATAAGAGGCTTGTGTTTAAAGTGAGACAAATATCAGCTTAATATT